>CALKYG010000079.1 GCA_938003575.1 uncultured Alphaproteobacteria bacterium | reverse complement strand
GCACTGCTCGCCGGCGGCGCCAACACGATTATCGTCGGCGCCCGGCGGCCTGAGGTGTCCCTCGAGATCTCCGAGGAGGCCCTTCGCCGGTACGGGCTCACATTCGACGACGTGTCGAGCGCCGTGCGCGGCACGTCCGTCAATGTCTCTTCGGGCCGCGTGCGCACAGGCGACGGCGACTTCCAGCTCCGTGCGCGCAATCTCGCCGATACGTCCTATGATTTTGGCAATGTCATCATCCGCGAGCCGCGCGACCGCGGGGTCGTTCGCATTCGTGACGTGGCTACCGTACTTGACGGCTTTGAAGACCGGAACGTCTACAATCGGCTCGATGATGATCCCTCGATCCTCGTTTCAGTGCAGACGGCGGACAAATTCAACATCTGGAAGACGTCGAAGGCCGTCAACGAACTCGTCAAGGAGATGAAGGCGGAGCTTCCCGAAGGCGTCGGAATCCGCCTTTTCTACGATGAGGCCGAGGATTTTCGGACGCTGACGTCCATTCTTTTCTCCAATGCGGCGCAGGGCTTTGCTCTGATCTTCGTCCTTCTGATGTTCTCGCTTCACCCGAAAGTCGCATTCTGGGCGACGGCGGGAGTCATGACAGCTTTCGCGGGCGCTTTCTTCATTCTGCCCTATGCCGGCGTATCGCTGAACTTCATGTCGGTATTCGGGTTTCTGCTCGTTCTCGGCATTATGGTCGACGACGCGATCATCGTCGGCGAGGCTGTCTACGAACAGGCCGAACGACGCGGCAGAGGCGGGGTGGAGAATTCAATCCTCGCAACCCAGCTTGTCCTGAAACCGCTAATCGCATCCGTCCTCGTCACCATGATGGCGTTTTCGCCATGGATGCTGATATCCGGCGACGCACGCCAGTTCACGCGCGCGATCTCGATCGTCGTAATGTCGACGCTTTTCTTTTCATTGATTGAATCACTCCTGATCCTTCCCGCGCACCTGGCGCATGTCGAGCCGGTGAAATCCTCGGACAGTTTTGTCGGACGCCTGATGGGCTTTCAAAAGCGTTGCGCCAATTCAGTCCTCTGGGTCGCCGACAAGATCCATAAGCCGCTGCTCCGGGCTTCCATCAATCACCGTTATCTGACGCTTGCAGCGTTCGCCGGAATTTTCATCCTGGCGATCGGGCTTATGGCGAGCGGGCGGGTCAAACAGACCTTCATGCCGGAAGTCGAAGGCGATTTCATGCAGGTCTCGATTGAACTGCCGCAATCGACGCCCTTCTCACGCATGAAAGAAGTCGCCGAACAGCTCAACGGCGCGCGGCGTCTGCTCGAGGAGGAGACGAAGGACGTCGCCGTCCTTGATCCTAATACGGGAGAGAATTCGAACGGCGTCGTTCGCAGCTGGGCTATGACCGTCGACGAAAACGTCGTGCGGGCCTGGGTCGCCCTGACGCCTCCGGAAACGCGCGAGATCGGGTCGAAAAAAATCGCCGAGCGCGCGAAGAATCTCCTCGGCGACGTGCCGGACGCGGAACGGATCGGCTTCGATCTGTCTGGCAACAATAATGGCCCGGCGATACAGATCGCGATCATTGGCGAAAATCAGGAAGACCTTTCAGCAGCAGTTGAAGAGCTGAAGGCGAAGCTCATGACCTATTCTGCGGTCAGCAGCGTGCGCGACAGCGAGGAAGCGGCGAATGAGGAGCTGCGCCTGAGGCTGAAGCCGGGCGCTGAACGTCTTGGGGTCAATCTCGCCTCGCTCTCGACGCAGGTGCGCCAGGCCTATTTCGGCGACGAGGCGCAGCGGCTGCCGGGCGACGGCGATGAAAAGCGGGTCTATGTCCGTTACCCCGAAGAAGCGCGCCGGTCGCTGTCTTCGCTTGACGAATTCCGGGTGCGGACTGCGGACGGTCGCGAAATTCCGCTGACCTCGGTGGCGGAAGCGACGTTCGAGGAAGGCGTCACCGGTCTAGACCGCCGGCAGCGCCAGCGTTCGATCATGGTCGAAGCGGAGGCAGAAAGAGAGGCGCGAGTCGAGATCATGAAGGATCTTGAGACGAATTTCTTCCCGCAATTCGACACTCGTTATCCGACTGTGTCACGCAGGGATCTCGGCGAAGCCGAGTCGCAAAAGGAATTCATGGCGGAGATTTTCCGCCTTTTGACCTTCGCGTTTTTCGGGATGTACGCTCTGCTCGCGATCGTCTTCCGGTCCTATGTCCAGCCCGCGCTCATCATGTCCGCGATTCCCTTCGCGATGGTCGGCGCGATCTTGGGTCATATGATGTTCGGGACGGCGTTCGGGCTCTTTTCCTATCTCGGCGCCATCGCCGCCATGGGAGTCGTGGTCAACGACAACGTCGTGCTGATCGACAAGATGAACCAGTTCAGGGCGGAAGGGGAGGCGGCGTACAGCGCCACGCTCGACGCCGGGGTCTCTCGTTTCCGTCAGATCTTCCTCACTTCGGTGACGGAATTCATCGGGCTTGCGCCAATGCTGTTTGAAGAGGCTTCGATTGCGCAATTCCTGAAGCCGATGGCGATCTCTCTCGCCTTCGGCGTCCTTTTCTGCATGCCTGTGACGCTGATCCTCAGCCCGTCGCTTTATATGATCGGCAAGGATGTGAAGGACGGCGCCGGCAGACTCTGGCGCTGGTGGCGTCGCGGCTGGAGCGGCGAAACCCGCGCGCCGTCTGCCGGATGATCAGACGGAAAACAGCGCGGCGAGACGTTCGACAAACCAGTAGGCGGATATGATCCCGAGCGCGTAGCCGCAAAGCCTGACGAGGTTTCCGCCGACAGGCGCTCGCAGCAAGGCCGCTTGGCGCGCGGCAAGGATCGCGGCGAATGCGGTTGCGACAATCGCGATCTGGCCTGCTTCAACGCCAAGATTGAAAAAGAGCAGGGCGGCGAGCGTTTCCGACTTCGGCAGGCCGATCTCGCCGAGCGCCGCAGCAAAGCCTGCGCCGTGAACAAGTCCGAATGCGCATGCGACAATCGCCGGACGGCGCCAGGCGATCGTCGACCTGTCGCCGCGCGCAATCTCGGTCGCCAGAAAGACGATCGAAAGCGCGATAACGGCTTCGGTCGCTGGAATCGACACACGCAAAAGCCCCAGCGCGACGAGCGCGAGCGTCAGCGAGTGCGCGACGGTGAACCCGGTGACTGTAATGAGGGTCCGGCGCAGCCCGCCGGCGATGATTAACAGTCCGGCGAGAAAGAGCAGATGATCGATCCCGCCGAGAATATGCTCGCCGCCGATAATGAAATAGCTTTTGGCAACGCCCTGAAAGTCGTCTGGCGGCGGCGCGCGCCATTCGTTCTGAGACGGATCGAGGATCGCAGTCCTCGTCTCGCCGTTTGCGAAGGTGATGCGGACAAGGGTTGAAAGGGAGGGATTGTAAGTCGGCCAAGAAATTTTGATTGTCGCATCTTCAATCGCACAGTTGTATGCAGCGTGCGATCGCCGCGGATCGCCGCCGGCGCGATGCGATTCGACGCATGGCGGGGCCAGCGTCACAACCGGCGCATTTTGCGCCTCGACCGCGCCCGGGGCCGTCGAACGAAGTTCGATCTCGCCTTTTGCCGTTTCGGTTATCTCGACGAAAAGCGGCCGTGAATCGTGCGCGTGCGCCGGCGCCGTCAGAAAAACAAGGGCGGCCGCAAGAGCTGGGAATGCGCGCACTCTACGCGCCCGTGTCATCGGGAATTTCGACTTCATAATCAGATATGACGGCGTCGATCGCCGCGCCGATCGCCCGCTGGCGCATGTCCTCGGCGAGTTCGGACGCAACGAGCTCCCTGATCTCATCAAGGGGCGCCAGCCGGGCGGGTGAGACTGATGATATGTAGACGAGATGGAAGCCATATTCGGATCGATAGGGTCCGGACCATGCGTCGAGCGGCGGAGACGAGCTGAAAACCGCTTTTCGCACCTCGTCGCCAAGCTGGCTTGCAATATATTCATCCGTCCGATCGACGTAATTCTTGTGAAACAGAAAGCGGTCGCCGAAAGCGGTCGCATCATTGAAACCCGCGTTCCGCCGCTTCAATTCGGCGAGCAGGGCGTTCGCCTCGTTCCGGGCGGCCTCCGGCGGCTTCTGGTCGGTTGAGACGAAAACATGGGTGAGCGTCGCGGACGGCGGCGAAGTGTAACGGTCGCGATTGGCGGTGTAATAGGCGCTGATTTCCGCCTCGGTCGGCGCGATCGTCTCTGCGGCCGCCTCGGCGAGAAATTCAGCTTTTTGCACCATTCGCTGACGGATGACATAATCATTCGCGTCGAGCCCGAGTTTCTTAGCCTCCCTCGCGAGCGCTTCTTCACGAATGAAATCCCGGACGAGTTCGGCGCGTTCCGTTTCGGTCATGCCGTCCAGCATCGCCGCGGCTGCGTTCGGTTCAAAGGCCCTGGAGCGATATTGAATGAATTCAAGCAGCGCCGCGCGGTCGGCGACAATCCGATTGTCTTCGGGAGCCGGCGGTTTCGCGACGGTGCCGATGATGAAGAGAACGGCGCCCGCCGCCAGAAAATGCGCGAGCGGGTCTTTCAACAAGGCGCGCACGGTCAGCTCTTTGACGAGGAATACCAGATCGGCGAGGTGAAAGCGCGTTCCTGGATGGAGACCGCGTAGCCTCCCGGCGGCGCTTTCTGAAGCGCGACGGAATCATAAACGGAATTTCTCGGCGTCGGAATCTGAAGAACGCGAACATAATAGAATGCGTTTTGCGCAGCATCGAATTCCGGGTCGGTCCAGACGGCGGCAAGTTCGGCGGCGCCGATCGTGTTTTCGAATGTCGCCGTCACCGCGTCAACGGTGTCGCCGACGGGTTCAAGCCTGCCGTCCGCGCCGATCGAACGGCCGGCGGACCAGGCGACGTCGAAAACCTTCTCCCGCGCCTTGCCGTCGGCGGCGAGCCAGCCTTTGACAATCTGGATGCGGTCGAGATTGGCTTCTTTCGGATCTTTCACCGCATGAACGAGAAATGAGGGCGGACCCCTCAAGCCGTCGCCGGCGAGGTCGCCGCCCATCGGCACGCCCTTCGCGTAACCGACGGCCGCGATGTCGCGCGCCGTTGCGTCCTCGGGCGAGAAACCGAATCCGCCGAAGAAGCGCACCGAAATTCGCGGGCCCGTCGTGGCGTAGACTTCACGGCGCTTAAGGGCGGCGAAAATCTCCTCGCGGGTGTTCTCGCGCGCCCAGACGGCCGCAAGGCCAGACGCCGACATGTCCCAGCCGGAAACGACGTCGCCCAGTTTGTAATCCTTCATCTCCGGAATTGAGTCGAAGGCGAATTTGCCCTGGAAATTATCTTCCTCGACAGCGGAAAGGCCGCCATGCGCATCGGTCGAGCCAATCATGCCGAGCTTGTATGGATTGACGCCGATTTCCTTCTCAATTTCGAGCCCGGACTTCAGTGCGCCGCGTACGTAGTCGGCCGGCGTCACCGTGGGCGTGTGGTCGCCGTCGGCCCGCGCTTCGATCAGCGTATTGAAGAATTCGAAACTGGCGAATTCGTCGTTGGGCGACAGCGCCGGATGGGTTTCCGACGTGCCCTTGATCTGCGTCACTTCCGCCACCGGCTCCCACGCCGCGCGCAAGCGGGCGTATTCCGCGGTGAGGGGGCGGCCCTCAAAGTCGACCGAGGCGAACATCCGACCTTTTGAAATATTGGAATTATGCGGAATCGAGAGGAAGTCCTCTCCAAGGCTCGCCTTGGTCTCATGGAGCCATTTCCAGAGGTCTTCGGGGTTTCCGGATTGCCGGGATGAAAACGGCATGAAGGTTTTCGCCTTCGCCGGCGTCATCGGCGACAAGACAACCCGGTGAAGATTGGCGCCGTTCGGCGTGGGCGTATATTCCCACGCAACGAGCGTCGAGAATTTCCCGGGACGGTAATATTTCTCCGCCGCATCCATGTTGCTCGCCCACGCCGTGCGGTAGATCTCTTCCTTGTTGAGATCTTCAAGCAGCGACGGATCAGACATCAGCCAGCGCTCGGCGCGGGCGCGCAAATCCGGGGCTGAAACCAGATCTTCGATTCGCCAGCGCAGCGCCGTCGCCAAGTCCACTTTCGGCGGCCGTTCAGCATCCGGAACGCCGGCGGCGTTGATGGCGAGCACGAACATGCCGAACGCGTCTTCGGCGTGACCGGAATCGAAAAGCTCGATCAGCCTGCGGCCTAGGCGCGTATCGGCCAGTTCCCGGTTCTTCAGCGTGAAGAGATTGTACGGGACGGCCAGCGTCTCGGCGTGATCGCTGACGGCGAGAAAATCGAGCGGCGTCTTAAGCTGGACGCGGGCGCGGCTATAGGCGTTGATGACAGGCTCGCCCATGGCGAAGCGATAGGACGTCGCAGCATCGACCGAGTGGTTCTGAAGAAAATAGGCGTCCGTCGACAGATTGGTGTGGAGATGCGTGTCGCCCCATAAAACCTTGTCGGGATAAGATTGAGCTGCGGCTGATTCAATTACGATCGCCATCAGGGCCGCCGCTGGCAACAGGAATTTGCCGACCATCATTTTTCTCCCGGATTTGACCGGATCATGCCGCGAAGCGGCAAGCAGCCGCAAGCTTCCATGGCGCCTAGCGGTTCAGCGGCGAATACCAGATCGGCGATGTATAGGCGCGCTCCTGAATGGCGGTCGGATAGCCCGCCGGCGGCGGCTTTTGCAGCGCAACTGAATCGTAAAGGGAGTTCCGCGGCGTTGGAATCTGAAGAACCCGCGCGTAATAGAACGCCCGCGCGGCGGGATCGAACTCCGGGTCGCGCCAGACCGCGGAGAGTTCCGGGGCGCCGATCGAGTCGACGTAGGTCGCAGTTGCTGCGTCGACAGTGTCGCCGACCGGGTCAAGCTTGCCGTCCGCGCCGGTCGAGCGGCCGGCGGACCAGGCGACATCAAAGACTTTCTCCTGCGCCTTTCCGTCCGCCGAGAGCCAGCCTTTCACGATCTGGATGCGGTCTAGATTCGCGTCTTTCGGGTCCTTGACGGCCCTTATGAGGAACGTCGGCGCTGCGCCGCCGCCGCCCGCGATGTCGCCGCCCATCGGAACGCCCTTCGCATAACCGATCGCGGCGAGATCGGACGCAGACGCGTCCGGATCGGCGAAATCGAACCCGCCGAAAAACCGCACGGCGATGCGCGGCCCGGTCGTGCCGTAGACCTCGCGGCGTTTCATCGCGGCGAAGATTTCTTCCCGAGTGTTTTCCATCGCCCAGACGGCGGCGAGGCCGGAGGTCGACATGATCCAGCCGGCGCCGCGTCCGGCCGAGTCCTCCTTTTGTTCGGGCGTTGAGTCGCCGACGAACTTGCCCATGAAGTTGTTTTCCTCAGCAGACGCCAGCGCGGTATGCCCGTCTGTCGAGCCGATCATTCCCAGCTTGAACGGATTGACGCCGATCTTCTCCTCGAGTTCCAGCCCGGTCTTGAGAGCGCCGCGCACGTAATCGGCAGCTGTTTCCGGCATTTCCTTCGGCTTGTCCGGGCGCGATTCGATCAGCTTGTTGTAGAATTCGAAATCGGCGAATTCGTCATTCGGGGACAGAACGGGCCGCGTTTCCGACGTGCCCTTGATCTGTGTCACCTCCGCGATCATTTCCCAATTCGAGCGCAGTTTTGCATAGTCGGCGTCGATCGGCCGTCCTTCAAAGTCGACGCTGGCGAACATCCGGCCTTTCGAAATGTTGGAATTGTGGGGAATGGCGATAAAGTCGGCGCCGGTCGCCTGTTTCGTCCGCTCGAGCCATCGCCAAAGATCTTCAGGGTTGCGGCTGTCAACGGACGAATAGGGATTAAACAACTTTGCGGTCTGGGGATCCGCGGGCGAAAGGACGATTCGATGCAGATTGGCGCCGTCGGGCGTCGACGAAAATTCCCAGCCGACAAGCGTTGTGAATTTTCCAGGGTCATTGAAGTTTGATGCGGCGTCCATGTTGATCGCCCACATCGACTTCGTCACATCAGGGTTATTGAGGTCCTGCAACAATGTCGGGTCGGACGCGAGCCATCGCTCGGCGCGCGCCCGTCCGTCGGGCGTGGAAACGAGATCCTGAAAGCGCCAGAGGAGGGCCGTGCCGAGCCCTATTTTCGGCGGGCGCTGATCGTCAGGCAGTTCGGCGAGATTGCCGCCGAGGACAATGAGCCCGAAGGCCTCAAGGCCTCTTCCCTTGTTGATCATGGCGATCATGCGCTTGCCGACGCGCGTCCGGGTGAGGCGCGGGTCTTTCAGTTCAAGAAGACTGTAGGGCGCGCCGAGGAGTTCGGCGTGATCGCTCACCGCGAGAAAATCGAGCGGCGTCTGGAGCTGCACGCGTGCGCGGTGATAAGGATGGATGACCGGCTCGCCTTTGGCGAATCGATAGGCGATGTCAGCGTCGCCCGATCGGTTGCCGAGCGCATAGGCGTCCATCGAAAGGCGCGTGTGCAGGTGCGTATCGCCCCACAACAGGCGATCCGGATAGTTCTCGGCCGATGCCGAGCCTATTGCGAGCACGCTTGCGACCGCAGCCGCGAGGCCGCATTTGCTGAACATTGGGCGCCTCCCGCTTTGTGGGAATATTGCCGCCTTGCGCGCAGGCCGCGCAAGGGTTCTCGGCGCCTTTCCACCGACGACGAAAACCGACTAGAAGCGGATCCATGAGGATCGGCACCAGAGGGTCGGCGATGGCGCTGGCGCAGACCGCCGAGGTCGCGCGTCTGCTCAACGCCGCGCATGCAGGGATCGCCGCGGAGGCGGTGAAGTTCACGCCGTCCGGCGATCGCGACCAGATTTCAAAGCTTGAGCGGCACGGCGGCAAGGGCGGCGCCTTTGTCGCCGAGTTGCGCGCGGCGATGATGGCGGGCGAGCTTGATTGCGCGATGCATTCCTTAAAAGACATGCCGGGCGATGAGGAAACGCCGGGCCTTGTCGTCGGCGCCTATTTGAAACGTGAGGCGGCGGAAGATGCGCTGATCCTTCCCCCCGGCGTCGGCGTTAGCGCGATCAACGAGGATCGCCTTGCCGGAAAAAAGATCGGCACCAATTCCGTCCGCCGCGCCGCCTATCTGAAAAGGTTGTTCCCGAAAGCCGACATTATCCATTTCCGCGGCGCCGCAGACACGCGCCTTGCAAAACTCGACAATCGGACGCCGCAGCGACTGCCGGGCGGGGGCGAAGCCGGCCCCGCCGACGCGCTGGTCATGGCGGCGTCAGGATTGAAGCGGATCGGCCGAGCCGACCGGATTTCGCGCGTTCTTACGCTCGACGAGATGCTGCCTTGCGTCGGACAGGGGATCATCGCGGTTGAATGCCCGGCTTCGTCCTGGAGAACGCGCGAACTGCTCGCTGCAATCGACGACGCTGAAACGCGCGCGATGGCGGAAGCTGAACGGGAAATGCTATGGGTCCTGAACGGCCATTGCAACGCGCCGATCGCGGGCAACGCAACGATCGCCGTTTCACGCATGACGCTCAAAGGCGCGGTCATCAGTCCGGACGGATCGCACCTGATCGAGGCGAGTCGCGAGGGGGCCATCGACCGCCCGCGGGAACTTGGCCGCGCCGTCGGGCTCGACCTTCTCGACAGGGGCGCGAAAGCGATCATAGAGGCGACGCGCCTCTAGCGCGCCGTCAACTCCCGCCCTTCCTGTTCCTGATCAGGTCATCGACCACCGACGGATCCGCAAGCGTCGATGTGTCGCCGAGATTTGAAAAGTCATTCTCCGCGATTTTCCGCAGGATGCGGCGCATGATTTTGCCGGAGCGCGTTTTCGGCAGGCCCGGCGCAAACTGGATGATGTCGGGCCTTGCAATCGCGCCGATTTCATTGCGGACGTAAGCGCCGAGTTCCGCCTCCAGTTTCCCGGACGGCGCTGAGCCCTGCATCAAGGTGACATAGCAATAGATTCCCTGCCCCTTGACGTCGTGCGGATATCCGACAACGGCGGCCTCAGCGACTTCCGGGTGCGCGACGAGCGCGCTCTCGACCTCGGCGGTGCCGATGCGGTGGCCGGATACGTTCAGCACGTCATCGACGCGCCCCGTGATCCACCAATAACCGTCCTCATCACGCCTCGCGCCGTCGCCGGTGAAATACATGCCGGGATAGGTCGAGAAATAAGTGTCGATG
>CALKYG010000078.1 GCA_938003575.1 uncultured Alphaproteobacteria bacterium | reverse complement strand
TCCTGACCATTTGCGACACGCCAAGCCAGATTCAGGGCGTCATCGCCCACGAAGCGGGCCACATCGCCGGCGGTCACTCAACCCGCTCGGACGAGGCATATGCAGCAGCGACACGTCCCATGCTGCTCAGCCTTGTTTTGGCGGCTGGCGCAATTGCGGCGGGCGCGCCGGACGCCGGCGTCGGATTGCTCGGCCTTGGGCAGACGATCGGCATCGCCAACGCATTAACATATAGCCGAGGGCAGGAATCGAGCGCGGATCAGGCTGCGCTCACGTACCTGGATGCTATCGGCAGATCCGGCGCAGGCTTGATTGAGTCCTTTGAAAAGTTGCGCAATGACCAGCTGATTCATGGTCAGCGTATCAATCCGTACATGCAGACGCACCCCTTGGCCGTTCAGCGAATTACAGCATTACAGGAACGCGCGAGACAATCCCGATATTTCGATACCAAGGATTCTCCGGAAGAAATTGAACGACTCCGGCTCATTCAGGCAAAGATCAAGGGGTTTATGCAGGACGCGAATGTTACGCTCCGCGAATATCCCTTGAGCGACCAATCCGACGCCGCGCATTACGCACGCGCTGTCGCATATTATCGGTCCGCCGATCTCGACAAAGCGCTGAAAGAAATCGAAATCCTTCTCGCGGCGCATCCTGAGAACCCTTATTATCAGGAATTGAAGGGCCAGATGCTTTTCGAATTCGGCCGGATCGCCGACTCGATCGATCCTCATCGGAAGTCGGTAGAGCTCAAGCCGGGCAAAGCGCTGCTCCTTATCAATTACGGACGGGCGCTCGCGGCGACGGAAGATCATGAAAGTTTAAAACTGGCCGTAAAAGAGCTGAAATCGGCCCTCCTCATCGAATCCGACAATTCCTTTGGCTGGTTTGAATTGGCGCGCGCTTATGGCGCGCTCGGTGATGAAGCGCTCGCCGACCTCGCCATGGCGGAGTCCCGTTACCATGTCGGCGCAAAGCAGGACGCCGCAAAATTTGCGATGCGCGCTCGCAAGAGCCTGAAAAAGGGCTCACCGGAATGGCGGCAAGCGACGGATATCATCGTCGCAAGCCTCGGAGACGATCCGGCGCAGGGCTCCTTATCCGGAGGCAAGCCGGATGCCGAGCCGAAGCCGGAACCCAAACAATCGCCTGGCGACGTTCCCGACCCATCGCCCAATTTCCGCCGGCCGGCTTTTTAATCAGTTCAGGAGCTTGTTTTGAAGCAGCGTACGCTAATCATCATCGCAATAATCGCAGCCGCTTTCTTCGGTGCGGTTTCCGCGAACCTCGTTTCGGCACAACAGTCCCATCCGCAACCGGCGTCCGAATTCGACCGCGCGGCGATTGAGCAGATCGTCAGGGACACCATTCGTGACGATCCGTCCATCATTGTGGATGCGCTGAACGAGTTTTCGGAAAATCACGCAAAAAATCTAGTTCGAAAGTTCTTGCCCGACCTTCTTTCGGACGAAAGCGGTTTTATCGCCGGCAAGGGAGCAGACGGCGCTAAAGTCGCTGTAATTGAGTTCTTTGATTATCATTGCGGATTTTGCAAACGCAGCGCTGATTTCGTTCAGGACCTCATCGACAAAGAGAAGGGCGTGAAAATTGCGCTAAGGGAGCTGCCGATTCTGCGTGAGGAATCAGAGATCGCAAGCCGCTATGCACTGGCCGCCAGGCGTCAGGGAAAGTATCAGGCGTTTCATTTCGCCCTTCTGCGGGAACAGGGCGTCATCGATGAAAAGCGTCTTGCGGAAGTCGCTGCAAAAGTCGGACTCGATGTCGAACGGCTGAAAAAAGACCAGTCTGATCCCGCGATCACAGCCATCATCAACAAGGACCGCCAAGCGGCGCGCGAAATGGCTATAGACGGAACGCCCACGTTCATCATCGCCTCCGTCGACGGCGAATATGTTGAAGTTGTGCCAGGCTACAAGCCCGACATGGTAAAAGCGGCGATTGCCGAGGCCAGGAAAAGCGCGGGCCGCTAAATTATTCCTGCAAGCGGGGATGACGGGTCGGCAAAGCGCTTCTTCGCCATTCGCCCTGCAAGGTAGGCTTCGCGACCGGCGATGACCGCATGCTTCATCGCCGACGCCATCAGCACCGGAACTTTCGCTTCCGCGATCGCCGTATTCATCAGGACGCCGTCGCAGCCGAGCTCCATCGCGACGGCGGCGTCCGAGGCCGTGCCGACGCCAGCATCGACGATGACGGGTACGGATGATTGCTCAACGATCAGGCGGATATTGACGGGATTCAGAATGCCCAAACCGGATCCGATCAGCGAACCAAGCGGCATGATTGCGGCGCATCCGGCGTCTTGCAGTTTTCGAGCGAAAACCGGGTCGTCGGAGCAATACACCATGACGTCGAAACCGTCTTTGATAAGGAGCTTCGCCGCCTTGAGCGTTTCTTCCATCTCTGGGTAAAGCGTCTTTTGGTCGGCTAGAACTTCCAACTTTACGAGCGACCAGCCGCCCGCTTCGCGCGCAAGGCGCAGGGTGCGAATGGCCTCGTCGGCGGTAAAGCATCCGGCCGTATTCGGCAGATAGACGTATTTTTTCGGATCAATGAAATCGACAAGCATCGGTTTGTCGCGATCCGTCAGGTTGACACGGCGCACCGCAACGGTGACGATCTCCGCGCCGGCGGCTTCGGCCGCCCGGGCGTTCTCTTCATAGGTCTTGTATTTTCCCGTTCCTATGATCAGGCGGGAAGTGAATTTCCTGCCTGCTATGGTGAGCGGCTGCGACAAGACCTAGCCTCCTCCGACAAAATGCACGATTTCAAGCCGGTCGCCGTCCGAAAGCGCTGTTTCGCCATAAGCCGATCTCGGCACAATCTCGAAATTTCTCTCAACCGCGATCTTCCTTGGATCAATGCCTAGAACGAAGACGAGGTCTTTGAGGGTCATCGCGCCGTCAAAATGCGCGTTATCGCCATTGATCGTCAATTTCATCCCGAAAGCGCCCGTTTGCAGAATTGTCACGAACAGGTGTGTATTTGTAGTCTCAGGGGCGCTGATGCAAGCTCGCTCGCCTCCCGCATCAAGGTGCCGGAACATGACTGTCTACATACTCAACGGCCCGAACCTCAACCTCCTAGGCCAGCGAGAGCCCGAGATTTACGGTAGTGAGACGCTCGACGGCATCCGGCAAGCGGTTTTGGCGCGCGCGGCGCAGGCCGGACTTCGCGTCGAATTCAGACAGTCAAACCACGAGGGAATCCTGATCGATTGGGTTCAGGAAGCGGGACGGAAAGCCAAAGGCCTCATCATCAATCCCGGCGCCTACACCCATACGTCAATCGCCCTGCATGACGCTCTCAAGGCGATCGCAATCCCCAGGATTGAGTTGCACCTGTCGAATGTCTACGCCCGGGAGGCTTTCAGGCGCCATTCCTTCGTCAGCCCGGCCGTCACGGCGGTAATCTGCGGGCTTGGAGCCGACGGCTACCTTACGGCGCTTGACGCCCTTTCCCGGCTCATTGACAAGGGGCGCGCTTGAGAGACCCGCCGAAAGGGGACCCCCGGTAAGATGAGCTCTTACAAACCGAACGCCGCCGAAGCCGCCTGGATCCGTGAACTCGCCGCGATCCTGGATCAGACCGGGCTGACTGAAATCGAAATCCAGAAGGCGGACCTCAGAGTGCGGGTCGCCCGAGGAATCGCGGCGGCGGTCGGTTACGCCGCGCCGCCGGCCGCCGGAGCCGTCGCCCCTGCGTCCACGAGACCGCCGGAAGCGCCCGCCTCACCCCCCGCCGGCGACGGGCCTCCCTCCGGCGCTGTAACCTCGCCAATGGTGGGCACGATCTATCTTTCGCCCTCGCCCGGCTCCGACCCATTCGTCAAGGCCGGCGACAAGGTCGCGCAGGGTCAGACGCTGATGATTGTCGAAGCGATGAAGACCATGAATCCGATTGCAGCGCCGAAAGCGGGCGTCGTGCGCCAGATCCTCGTTCGCGACGCGCAGCCCGTTGAATTCGGCGAGCCGCTTGCCGTCATCGAATAATCTCGCTTGCCCGACAACCGCCGAGAGCCGTGAATGTTCAATAAGGTGCTCATAGCCAATCGCGGCGAGATCGCACTTCGCGTTCATCGCGCATGCAAGGAACTCGGCATTTCAACGGTCGCCGTTCATTCGACCGCCGACGCAAACGCGCTGCATGTGAAGCTCGCCGACGAGAGCGTCTGCATCGGGCCGCCGCCGCCGAAAGACAGTTATCTGAACATACCGGCGATCATTTCGGCCGCCGAGATCACGAACGCTGATGCGATTCACCCGGGATACGGGTTCCTTTCAGAGAACGCGCGTTTTGCTGAAATCATCGCCGCGCACAACATCACCTTTATCGGTCCAAACGCCGACCATATCAGGATGATGGGCGACAAGATCTCCGCCAAAGTCGCTGCGGGCGGCGCCGGCATACCGCTGGTTCCCGGAAGCAAGGGGTCGATCGCCTCCTACGAGGATGCGCGCAGATGGGCCGAAGACATCGGGTTCCCTGTGCTGGTGAAGGCGGCGGCCGGCGGCGGCGGACGAGGCATGAAAGTCGCAAAAACGCCCGACGCGCTGTCGGAAGCGCTGTCGACGGCAAAGGCGGAAGCAAAGGCGGCGTTCGGCGACGATTCCGTTTATCTTGAGAAATATCTTGAGCAGCCGCGCCATATCGAGATTCAGATCATCGCGGACAGCCACGGCAATGTCGTGCAGCTCGGCGAGCGCGACTGTTCGCTCCAGCGCCGCCACCAGAAAGTTCTGGAAGAGGCGCTCTCGCCCGCGCTGACGCAAAAGGAGCGGGAGGAAATCGGCGAAATCGCGCGATCGGCGATCGCCAAGCTCGGCTATCTCGGCGTCGGCACCATTGAGTTTTTATATGAGAACGGGCGTTTCTACTTCATTGAGATGAACACGCGCCTTCAGGTCGAACATCCGATCACCGAACAGGTGACGCGCATTGATCTTGTGCGCGAGCAGATCCGCGTCGCCGCCGGATTGCCGCTTTCATTCCGACAGGAAGATGTCGTTTTCCGCGGGCATGCGATCGAGTGCCGCATCAACGCAGAAAACCCGAAGACCTTCCGCCCCTCTCCGGGCGAGATTTCCTATTTTCATGCGCCCGGCGGACCGGGCGTTCGGTTCGACAGCGCCATCTATTCAGGATACCGAATTCCGCCTTATTACGACTCCATGGTCGGAAAGCTGATCGTCTTCGCCGACGACCGCGACACCTGCATAAAGCGCCTTCGCCGCTGTCTCGACGAGATGCAGCTTGTGGGGGTTGAGACGACAATTCCGCTTTTCAAGGACCTGATCGAACAGCCGGAGTTCCAGCGCGGCGACTATCATATCCACTGGCTGGAGGAATGGCTGGCTCAGGACCATAGAACCGACGACTGATCGCTTGCGCATGCGGACGGCGCGCACGATATTTCCCCAATGCCGCGCGACGCGTCTAACCGGATCGATCCAGACGAACTCCTGAAAGCCTACACGCTCGGCTATTTTCCGATGGCGCGATCGCGCCGCGACGACGGCGTCGTCTGGGTTCTCCCCGAGGTGCGGGGCGTTCTCCGTCTCGAGAAAGCGCGTGCGCCGAGACGGCTGCTTCGAACGCTGAAAAGCCGGCCTCTGGATGTGAAGGTCGATTCGAGCTTCGCGGAGGTGATCGCCGCCTGCGCCCAATCAGCCGAGGGACGGGACGACACATGGATCAACAGCGCGATTGAAGACGTCTATCTTGAGCTTCATGCGGCGGGATTTGCGCATTCAGTCGAATGCTGGCGCGACGGAAGGCTTGTCGGCGGCCTTTACGGCGTTGCAATCGGCGCCGTCTTTTGCGGCGAGAGCATGTTCTCAACAGAGCGAGACGCCAGCAAGATCGCCATGCTGCATCTGATTGCGCGCCTTAAACTTACCGGATTTGAGCTTCTCGACACGCAGTTCCACACGCCGCATCTCGCGCAATTCGGCGTCGAGGAATGTTCGGATACGGACTATCAAGCCGCGCTTGAGCGCCTTTTGAATAAGAGCGCTGACTTTCACGCGGCGCCGGCTCAGTTGTCGACATTGACCGTTTTGCAGTCGATCACCCAAACATCATAGACAGGGTGTTCGACGCCGTTGAGCGCCGGGCTGGACTTGAACATCCAGCCGCTGAAAATCATGCCCGCCGGCAGGGCGCGCTCAGCATCCGGAGCTGGCGAATCTTCGCCGCTTACCCCGTTCGGTCTTGACCCTGCGTCCTTGACGGCCGACCGCGGCTTTGCGCTTTTATCGACAATTTCAACGAAAGCCGTCGTCTCTGGAAATTCCTCGGGGGGGCGTTTGTCGCAATATCTCGGCGTAAGCTCCAGCGCGCCAAACTTCGCAGTCTCGCCGATGCCGATTTCAAGATCCTTGTATTTGGCCGTAATCTTGTCGAGCGCGCGCAAGGTGACTGAAACCGGCTTTCGCACCTTTACGGCGTCGATATCTGGAAAATCGGTCTGTGCGCCTTCGGAAAGAATGTCGAGCTCGCTCGGCCCCGGCTCGGGAACGGAAAGGTCATCCAGGGCGGGATCAGCCTGTTGCGCCTGGGCGCCTGCAAGGAGCGCCAGCGCAGCGGCGAGGTACGCAACGCGCTTCATTCGCTTTCTCCTGACGGATCGGTCGCTTCTTGCGCGCCCTCGGCGTTACCGCCCTTCTGGGAATTCGTAAACGCCTGAACCGCGAGATTGAGCAGATCGACCGATCCCTGCGTGATCGCGATCGTGTCGCCTTCGGCGAGCATCACGTCGCTTCCGCCGGGTTCGATCGACACATGCGCGCCGCCGAGGAGCCCATCGGAGACGACCTTGGCGATGGAATCCTCCGGAATCTTGACGTCGCGCGCCACGGACAACTTGACGCGCGCTTCAAATGTCGTCGGATCGAGCGCGCTGTCTGAAACCGCGCCGACCTTGACGCCGGAGATGCGGACTTCGGAGCCGGGCGTCACGCCGTCGATCCGCCCGAAGACCGCGCCGAGCGTATAGGTTCTTGACGTCAGCGCGCGGCCGCTCATCTGATACGCATAGGCGAGGAACGCCGCAGCGACCGCAAGCACCAGCACGCCGAAGATCGATTCAAACAATTGCCCTTTTGACATCGAACTTTTCCCTAATGCTCCGGCGTCCACGCCTCGTAGTCGCGCATCGCCGCCGGACCGCCGGCATGAGACAGACTGCCCGGCGGGTGATAGGCGAGCGGAGTGCCGGTCATGTTCGGCATATGATCTTTCTCAAAAGACTGGCGGCGCAGCGGCGCGACGGTCGGGGGCTCGTCAAACGTGTGATGCAGCCATCCGTGCCAATCGGACGGCACGCGCGAGCCTTCCGCAATCCCGTGGTAAATGACCCAGCGGCGCTTCCGGCCGTCGGGACCGCTTGGATTTTTTTCCTCGAAATACCGGTTCCCCTGTCCGTCGGTCCCGACCATACGCGCGCCCCTGCGCCACAAGGTGAACGAGGTGCCGTATGTTGTTGAATCCCACCAGGCGAATAATTGCGTCAGCATGTGCGCTCTGAGCCAGTCCTGTCTTTGTCTGCGGCGAGAAAACCCGTCTGAATCGGCCGGAATATGGCGCAGGCCGCTTCTGGCGTCCACCGACGCTCGTGTGCGCCGCTTCGGGGCGCCCGCGGCGATTGGCCGATAAACCATAGCGGACCAATAAGCCCATGATCTTAAAAGATTTTCTACGCCTTGCGTCGAACTGAAAACATTGTGAAGAGAGTTCTCGCCCGCTAGAATGACGGGACTGACCAGGGATCCAGGCAGGCCATGCGGTTTGAACGCCGATACTCGACGGAAAAGGGCGGCCCCTATGCGGGGATCAGGTTCCGCACGACCGACAGTGAAATTCGCGCTGCGAACGGCGACGTGTTGCACGAAGCGCGCGATGTCGAAGCGCCCGCGGACTGGAGCCAGACCGCGGTCGATATCCTCGCGCAGAAATATTTCCGCAAGAGCGGGGTCCCCGCTGCGACGCGGCGCATCCCGGAAAAAGGCGTTCCCGAATTTCTCCAACGGTCGATGCCCGATGTCGCCGCGCTCGCCAAGCTTCCAGCCGACAAGCGCTACGGCCCGGAGACGAGCGCGCGCCAGGTATTCGATCGGCTTGCCGGCGCGTGGGGCTATTGGGGTTGGAAATCGGGACTTTTCATCAGCGCCGATCAGGCGCGGATTTTCGTCGACGAAATGACGGCGATGCTCGCGCGCCAGATCGGCGCGCCGAACTCGCCGCAATGGTTCAATACCGGGCTTCACTGGGCCTACGGCATCGAAGGCGAAAGCCACGGCCATTATTACGTCGATCCTGACACCAACGCCGTGATCGAATCCGACAACGCCTATCAGCGCCCGCAACCGCATGCTTGCTTCATCCAGTCGGTTGAAGACAATCTCGTCGGCGAAAACGGCATCATGGATCTGTGGGCGCGCGAGGCCAGGCTGTTCAAGTTCGGCTCGGGAGCCGGGGCCAATTTTTCCGCGCTGCGCGGCGCCGGAGAACCATTGTCGGGCGGCGGAAAAAGCTCCGGCCTTATCAGTTTCCTGAAAGTCGGCGACGCCGCCGCAGGCGCCGTCAAATCGGGCGGCGTGACGCGCCGGGCGGCGAAGATGGTCGTTGTCGACGGCGACCACCCGGACATCGAGGATTTCATCCGCTGGAAGGCGGTCGAAGAAGAAAAAGTCGCCGCTCTTGTGACGGGTTCGCGCATCCTCGCGCGCCATCTGCCGAAAATCGTCGCGGCCTGCTGGGCGATCGACGGCGAGGACCGGACCGACCCGAGATTGAACGAGGCGCTGAAGAAGGAGGTGCGCACGGCGAAACGTGCGGGCGTTCCCGAGGCGTCGATCCGCCGCGCCATTGAATTCGCGCGAAACGGCGCGCGCGGGCTCGTCGTCGAGCGGTATGATCTCGACTGGGATTCGGAAGCCTATCGAACCGTAGCGGGCCAGAACGCCAATAATTCCGTGCGCTTGACCGACGCGTATTTCGACGCCCTGGCGGCGAACGGCGACTGGGCGCTGACGAGCCGCTCGACAGGCGCGACGGCGAAGACGCTGCGCGCCCGCAAACTCTGGGATCTGATCGCCGAGAGCGCCTGGCGCTGCGCAGATCCCGGATTGCAGTTTCACGATACGACAAACGCGTGGCACACCTGTCCGGCCGGCGGGGAAATTCGCGCGTCCAATCCGTGTTCGGAATATCTCTTCCTCGACGACACCGCGTGCAATCTCGCATCGGTCAATCTTCTGAAGTTCAAGACCGATGACGGTTTCGACGTCGCCGGTTTCGAACATGCGTGCAGGCTGTGGACGGTCGTCCTCGAGATTTCCGTGGCGATGGCGCAATTTCCGTCGGCGGCGATCGCCCGGAAATCCTTCGACTATCGAACGCTCGGCCTGGGCTACGCCAATCTCGGCGCGCTCTTCATGGCGTCGGGCGTGTCGTACGACAGCGCGACGGCGCGCGCCGTCGGGGCGGCGGTTACATCCTTGCTGACGGGCGCCGCCTATCGCGCGTCTGCGGAAATGGCCGGTTCGATCGGCGCATTCCCCGAGTGGCGCCGGAACCGGGAGTCGATGCTTCGCGTCATCCGCAATCATCGACGGGCGGCGGTCGGAACAAAGAGCGGCGGCGCTTTCGAGGGGTTGAAACGCGAGCCGCGCATATTTGACGCCGCCGCATGCCCTTGGCCGGCGCTCGCCAAGCGGGCGCAAACGATCTGGAACGAGGCCTATGAGCTTGGCGGCATCAACGGCTTTCGCAATGCGCAGGTGTCCGCAATCGCGCCGACCGGAACGATCGGGCTCGTCATGGATTGCGACACGACCGGCATCGAGCCCGATTACGCGCTCGTCAAGTTCAAGAAGCTCGCCGGCGGCGGCCAGATCAAGATCATCAACCGCTCCGTTCCCGCGGCGCTCGCCGCGCTCGGCTATGAAGAGCGTGAAATCAGGGACATTGTCGATTACGTCGTCGGCCGCGGAACGATCGACGGAGCGCCGGGCGTCTTCCCGGAAGCGCTGCGCGAGGAAGGCTTTTCCGACAAGCATTTGAAGGCGCTTGAGGAGCGGTTGAAGCTCGCCTTCGATCTTACATTCGCCTTCACGCCGTCGGCGCTCGGTGAGGATTTCTGCCGCCACATTCTCGGCTTCACCGAAGAACAGATGGACCATTCCGGCTATCAGGTTCTGCGCGACCTTGGTTTCTCGGACGAGGATATTCACACAGCCAATCTCTATTGTTGCGGCGCAATGACCATTGAGGGAGCGCCGCACCTGAAGCTCGAGCACTACGCCGTTTTCGACTGTGCGACGCCGTGCGGCCGCATTGGCGAGCGTTCGCTCTCCATCGATGCGCATCTTGAAATGATGGCGGCCGCGCAGCCCTTCGTGTCGGGCGGCATTTCGAAGACCGTCAACCTGCCAAATCGGGCCACTATCAGCGATTGCGCTGCGACCTATCTCAAGGCCTACGACCTCGGCCTCAAGTCGATCGCGCTTTACCGCGACGGCTCGAAGCTGTCGCAGCCGCTCGCTTCCGCCCTCCTTTCGGCCGAAGACGAAGAGGAGGACGATCTCGCGGCGGCGCTCGCCGAAGCGCCGGCGGCGGAGAAATCCCGAATTGTCGCAGAACGCATCGTCGAACGGATCATTGAGAGAACGCCGGGACGCCGCCGCCTGCCTGATCGCCGCAAGGGCTATATCCAGAAGGCGATCGTCGGCGGCCACAAGGTCTATGTCCATACGGGCGAATTCGACGACGGCGAGATCGGCGAGGTGTTCATCGACATGCACAAGGAAGGCGCCGCCTTCCGCAGTCTGATGAACAATTTCGCAATAGCCGTCTCGCTCGGACTTCAATACGGCGTGCCGCTTGAGGAATTTGTAGACGCCTACGTGTTCACCCGCTTCGACCCGTCGGGCCCTGTCGAAGGCAACGACCAGATCAAACACGCAACGTCGATCCTCGACTATATTTTCCGCGAGCTTGCGATTTCCTATCTCGGCCGCACCGATCTTGCGCATGTCGATCCGCAGGAATCGGCGGTTGACGCGATCGGCAAAGGGGTCTCGCGCGAGAAGGCCCAGGAAGAAGCCTCCCGTCTCATCTCCAAGGGATTTTCGCGCTCCACCGTCAGCGACAATCTCGTCGTGCTTCGGGGCGGCGATTTCGACCGCCTGAGAAAACCCGACACGATCGAAGGCCGGGCGGCGGCGACGCCCCCGGAAATCGAGGCGCAGGTCGCGCGTCTCGCCGAGGCGGTCAACAGGAAGGCGCCGCCGGGAAGCCTCGCCGCGCCGGCCGGCCGGGAGAGGCAGGCCCGGGCGAAAGGGTATGAGGGAGACGCCTGCACCGAATGCGGGCAGTTCACTCTGGTGCGGACCGGCGCCTGCCTCAGATGCGACAGCTGCGGCGCGAATACCGGCTGCTCCT
>CALKYG010000077.1 GCA_938003575.1 uncultured Alphaproteobacteria bacterium | reverse complement strand
GATCAGGCGCGCTCGCTGGCCCTTGCTCTCGCCGCAATCAACATTCCGTGCGTCAAAGCCTTCGTCGGCGCCTCTTACGGCGGCATGGTCGCGCTTGCCTTCGCCGAAGAATTTCCCGACCGCCTTGAGAAACTTTGCGTCATCTCTGCCGCGGACCGTCCGCATCCGTCGGCAACGGCGCTGCGCGGCGTGCAGCGCCGGATTATCGACTTCGCCAGCCGCTGCGGCGCGCCGGAGGAGGGCGTCAGCCTCGCGCGGCAAATTGCAATGGTGACCTATCGGACGCCGGAGGAATTTGAACGGCGTTTCCGTCACGCCCCCGGCGAGGCGGCGGGCGAGCCTTACGACGTTTGCCGTTATCTTATTTCCCGCGGCGAAGCCTATCAGTCGGCGCCGGAACGCTATGTAACGCTTTCCGATTCAATCGACCGTCATTCGATCGAACCCGCGCGCATTACCGCGCCGTCGCTCTTTCTCGCCGCTCTAAGCGACCGTCTCGTGCCGCCGGCGGACATCCGCCGCGTCGCCGAGCGCGTTCGCGACGGACGATTCGTCAGTTTCGATTCCCTTTACGGCCACGACGCCTTCTTGAAGGAGACGTCGACGATCGGCCCGATCATCAAATCATTCATCGAGGAAGAACGGCCATGACCGAGATTAAACGCCCCGAGACGATTGTCGCTTCCGCTGGGGTCGCTGCCGATCCGTCGCATCGCGGCGTTTCTCCGCCGATCCATCTCTCGGCGACCTTCGGCTGGCGCGACCCGGAAGTGAAACCGGAGTATGATTATTCCCGCTCGGGCAATCCGACGCGGACCGAACTCGAGAACGCGCTCGCCGCACTCGAAGGCGCCGAGCGCGGCGTTATCACAGCGTCCGGCATGGCCGCGGTCGACCTGCCGCTTAATCTGGTTTCCCCCGGCGACCTCGTGATCGCGCCGCATGACTGTTATGGCGGCACGTTTCGACTGTTGTCGGCCCATGAACGGCGGGGAGATTTCCGCGTCGAGTTCGTCAACCAAACGGACCCGGCGGCCCTTGCGGCGGCGCTGGCGAAAAAGCCGAAGCTGGTTTTCATCGAAACGCCGAGCAATCCGCTCTTGCGGATCACCGACATTGCCGCGGCGGCCGCATCCGCGAAAGAAGCAGGGGCGATCGTCGTCGCAGACAATACATTTCTCTCGCCTGTGCTGCAGCAGCCCCTGTCGTTTGGCTGCGACATCGTCGTGCACTCGACGACCAAATACATCAACGGACACAGCGACGTGGTCGGCGGCGCCGTTCTTGCGAAGGACAAGTCGCTCGGCGACGAACTCGCCTGGTGGGCCAACTGCACCGGCGTAACCGGCGCGCCGTTCGATGCGTTTCTTACCTTGCGCGGGCTGCGTACGATCTTCCCGCGACTGGAGCGCCAGCAGGAAACCGCATATACGATTGCAACCGCGCTGGCTGCCGACGATCGCGTCGCGCGCGTATATTATCCGGGGCTACCATCGCATCCGGGGCATGAGATCGCACGCCGCCAGCAGAAGGGATTCGGCGCCATGCTGAGCGTCGAATTCGGCGCCGGCGTCGACGTGCTCGCGCTGCTTCGCAAGCTCAGTATTTTTACGATAGCCGAGTCGCTCGGCGGATTTGAGAGCCTTGCGTGCACGCCCGCGACGATGACGCACGCCGCTATGACGGCGCAGGCCCGCGAAGCCGCCGGCATTTCGGACCGCCTCGTCCGCTTCTCGATCGGACTTGAGCACCAGCAGGATCTCATCAGGGACATTTTTAGCGCGCTCGATTCCGTCGTTGCGCCGTCCTCCTCAAAAATCTCGTATCTGCGAAAACCGAGTGAAGCCCATGCGTTTTGATCTTGAAAATCCGCCGGTCAAGTCCGCCCACGATGCGGCGTGCGATGGGGGTTTCGCCATCGTGAAATTCGGCGCACGCGCCGATCTCGTTCAGGCCGTCACCGAGATATACAGCCACATGCGCGAGGGACGGAAAGTGGCGGCGTTCGTCGCCGATCAGCCTGAGGCTCTTGCCGAAGAAGCAAAGGCGGCGGGGCTCGACGCCTTGGTTCTGCATGCGCCTTCCGGCGGGCGCTTGCGCAGCGACCTGATGCGGTGCGACGTCGTCATCATCAAAAGCGCCGCCGGTTCCGACCCGGTCGGAGCGGTTGCGTCACAAGGAACGAGAGAGAAGTTGCGCGTCGCGGTGGCCGGTCTCGGCCTCATCGGAGAAGGCGCGGCGCTGCGGCTTGGCGCCGACAATCCGGATTATGCGCTTTGCGCGGCGCTGGTGCGCGAGCCTTTCCGGGAACGTCCCCATATCAAGGTCGACCAGCTGACGAATGATCTGTCGGCCTTGCTTGCCGTGAAGCCGGATGTCGTTATCGACGCCCTGCCGAGCGGGACTGCCGGGAATACGCTTATAAGGGCGGCGCTTGAACGCGGCGTCAGCGTCGTCACTGCAAACAAGCAGGCGATTGCAGGATCAATGCGCCGATTCACGGATCTGGCGGCAGAGACGGGCGCGGCGTTTCGCTATTCTCCCTCAGTCGGCGGCGGCGCGCCCTTTGTCGAAACGCTCGTGCGCGCGAGAAAGCTTGGCGAAATAGATTCTGCCGAAGCAGTCCTCAACGGCACGGTCAATTATATCCTGACGGCGCTGTCGCAAGGCGACTCATTCGAAGATGCGATCAGGGCCGCGCAAGAAGCGGGGTTCGCCGAGCCCGATCCCTCTGCTGATCTTTCCGGCGCTGACGCAAAGGCGAAACTTGCAATCGTCGCCTTTGCAGCCTTCGGAGAGGAAATCGATCTTGACCGAATAGAGGTGGAAGGGCTTGATCCGGTTAAGGCGGCGCGTTTCGTCAAGGCGGGCGGCAGCTGGAAGCAGCTTGCGCGCATCGGACGCGACGCGTCCGGCGCGCTTTCGGCCTCCGTACGCTTTGAACGGCGAGACGGTGATCCGCTTTTCGCCGGCGCGCTCGGCGAGGCGAATGCGCTCCGCATCCGGCTTGTCGACGGGCGCACCGTCGAATGCAGGGGCAAAGGCGCCGGTCGCCGGCCGACAGTAGAGAGCATCCTCGGAGATCTTGGATCGATCCGCCGAGACAAACAGAAAGCCGCCGCGAGGACAGCTATTACGCCCGATCCGATTTTGGCCTAAGAGCCGGGTCTATGTCCGATCTGTCGCAAAACGCCGCGAGTGAGGCGCTTGAAGGCGCACGCCGCCTCGTCATCAAGGTGGGTTCGGC
>CALKYG010000076.1 GCA_938003575.1 uncultured Alphaproteobacteria bacterium | reverse complement strand
CGGTTCGATCAAGCCAGTCAGCGAATTGCGTTGCAGTGAATCGACCTGAACTTTCGCCGTGGACATATATTTCGTCGGCAGGATGACGGAGAAGATAACGCCGACACACAACCCGACCGCGACCGACCAGAGGATAATCAGCCGTCTGTGCTTAACGACGTTAAAGAGGTCGCTGACGCCCATATCACTGCGCTTTTTTCATCGAAGCCGGGGCCGCGGTCGGCCGATAATAGGCGATGTCCGATTCCTGCTTGAGCCGCGACAGAAGCTCTTCGGCGCGCCCCGCCGCCATGCGCTCCATAAGCAGGCGGCGAGCCAGTTCCGGCCATTCCGCCGCATTTGAGGGTTCATCGCGGATCGCGACGATTTTCATGATCTGCGTGTCCTGATCGCCCTTGATGACGATATTGTCACGAACGCCGTACTTGGCGAGCTGTTCGCGTACCGGCGCCGGAAAAACAGCGCCAGACTGCGTCGCCGGCGCAATCGAAAAGCGCGCGCCGGCTTTGGCCAGAACTGCGGCGAGGCGGCTGAAGTCCTCTTCGCGGTCGAACAGCGGCGTTACCGCGTCTTCCTTGAAGTTCTTGGTCTCCAGCGTGAAAACCAGAAAGTCATATCGCCTGCGTTGCGCAAAGAGCGACGGATTCTTGCTGATGAAGTCGTCGATCTCTTCGCGCGTCGGCTCAGCCGGCTGGCTGGCGAGCGCTAGATAATAGTCTGCAAGCGCCTGATCCTGCGCCGCATACATTCGCGCCATCGCCTCCGGCTTGCGATGAAGTTCGGCGGCGCGCGCAGCCTTTGTGAGCAACGCACGGTTCATCAGGCTTTCGAGAGCTAACGATTCCGCGCCGGGATCATTCGGCGACAAGCCGATCCTCCCCATTTCGATGCGCAGTTCAGTGATAGTGATCTCGCGACCGCCGACCTTTGCGACGACCTGTGTTTTCCCGCTGGCGACAGGTTTCTTCTCGCCGGCGGCCGCAGCGCCGACAGACGAGGTCGCGCACAAAAACGCCGCAAGAACCGGAATCGCCAGACCGTAACGCATCGTCGTTCCTCACTTCGCCGCCAACATCGCCGTCATCCGCCACGCGCGCCACAACCGGATCTTCGCAAGCACGCAGGCGGCGGCGATCCTGTCGTGCGCCGACTTCAATTCGGCGCTTGTCATCACTTTCAACAGGTGCGGCGCAAAGGAAAGCGCCGTAGCCGCCGCCAGCGACAACCACCGCAGAACGCCAAATGCGTCTTTGCGGTCGACTTCCTCCCAGCGCTCCGCGATCAACCGCTCCCACTTGCGGATGAGTTCGCTCCAGTCCCGGCGCGCGGGATGTCGGACTACTGAATTAGGGTTAAATGCTAAATGAAACCCTAGCGCGACGCCGCGGCGGCACCAGTCGACATCTTCAGATAAACCATTTGTAAACAATCCGATCGCTTCTGCGGCGCGCCGCCATACGAAAAGATTGGCCGTAGCCGAGAAACTCTTCTTCTCGACATAGTTGCGCTGCTGAAAGGCGAAGACGCGCTCGAAGGCTTCGACGGGCGACGGCGCGCTTTCGTTTTCAGACGTGACAACGATGCGACCGCCGGCGAGATCCGCGGACTTCAGAGCCTCGACGCCCGTTTCGATCCAGTCGGCTTCGGCCATGCAATCCGCATCGATGAACGCAAGGATTTCGCCGCGCGCATGCGTCATCGCCTCATTGCGCGCATGAGCGGCCCCCTTTTCGGCCGCATGGGCAAAGAGAACGCGCGGGAACTGTTCGGCGATCCAGCCGACGCCGCCCGGCGTGCCGTTGTCAACGACAATGACCTCAAATCGCGCGCGATCGAATGTCTGGCGATCAAGGCTGTCTAGGCATTTCACAAGCAAATCGCACTGGTCCAGGTGCGGAATTATTACGCTGACGAACGGCGCGTTTTCCGAAGTCATGGGCGAACGGCAGGCCGCGGCCGCACCCCTCCAGCATTGACCGCCGCTGTTTTTTGCGGCCGTGCGCACGTCTCGAACGCTGTCGCATAGGCGCGCATGAGCGCCGGTTTCGAGTAAGTCCAGCTGAACTGACGCACCACGCGTTCGCGCCCGATCGCCCCCATGGCTCGTCGAAGTTCGGGATCGCCGAGCAGCGTCTCTATCTTCATCGCAAAATCGGCGACATTGTCTGGGCGGGCATAGAGCGACGCGCCCCCGGCGGAGCGCCTCCCTTCGGTCATTTCGAACTGGACGATGGGTTTTCCGAGCGCCATGTACTCGAGAATCTTGTTCATCGTCGACATATCGTTCATCGCGCAAAAGCGATCCGAGTTAACGCAGACGTCCGACGTGTTCAGCACCGAAAGAAAAAGATCGTCTGAGACTCGGCCGTAGAAGGTGAAATAGTCAGCGACGCCCTTTTCGGCGGCGAGTTTCTTTACCGCCGAAAGTTCGGGCCCGTCGCCGATGATCGCGAAATGCGCATCTTTGCGGCCTATCTCGCCGACGAGATGCGATACGGCGCCGATCAAGAGGTCGAGCCCTTCCTGCTTTCCTATTACGCCGACATAGCCGACAAGGAACTTCTTGCCGCTCCTGAGCGATGCGTCGCCAGGACCAATCCGCATCCGGTCGAGCCGCGGACCGGAGCGCACGATGAATACTCTTTCTGGATTCATCCGCCCGCGCTTGATCGCGACTTCCCGGTATGACTCATTCGTTGCAAGCGATACGTCCGCGAGTGCGAAGGTGAGACGCTCAAGCGCGACAAGAGCTCCGTAAAAGAATCCTCTGCGCTGGAATTTCGCCTCAAACAGCTCAGGACAAAGGTCGTGATGATCGAAAATGAATTTGACGCCGAACAGCAACTTGAAGAGACCGGCGACGAGAAAGATTAGATCTGGCGGATTGCAGGCGTGGATGACGTCGAACCCTCGTTCGCGGCGAATCCTGAACGCCAGTCGGAGCTGGCCGAAGAGCGCGCTGGCATACTCCAGAAGATAGCCCAGTCGCGAATCGCCTGCGTCATGGAGGCCGTGCCGATAGATATGGACGCCGTCGATTTGCTCATAGTCGGCGTCGAACCCCTTCAGCTTCGGCGAGATGACGCTGACCTCATAGCCCGCCTCGGCGAGCGTGGAGGCCTCCGCCCACACGCGGCGATCGAAGGGGACGGGCAGATTTTCAACGATAATAAGGACCTTGCGCGCGCGTGGTTCAGGCATCGCACGCCTCAAGTTCGAGGCGCCAAGCGCCGAATGTCGCGCCTG
>CALKYG010000075.1 GCA_938003575.1 uncultured Alphaproteobacteria bacterium | reverse complement strand
AGATCGACACAGGCCCCTGCGAGCTCTTCCTGAAACTTGAATCGAACAATCCGGGCGGGTCGATCAAGGACCGCATCGGCCTTGCAATGATCGAGCAGGCGGAAAAGGACGGCAGGCTGAAGCCCGGCGGCGCCGTCGTCGAGGCGACCGCCGGCAATACGGGCCTCGCCCTCGCGCTCGTCGCCGCGCAGAAAGGCTACAAGCTCACCATCGTCGTTCCCGACAAGATGGCGCAGGAAAAGATTTTCCACCTGAAGGCGCTCGGCGCCGACGTCCGCCTGACGCGGTCCGACGTCGGCAAGGGCCACCCGGAATATTATCAGGACGTTGCGCAGAGGATCGCCGACGAGACCGGCGCCTTTTACGTCAACCAGTTCGGCAACAAGGCGAACCCGAAAGCCCATGAAGAAATGACCGGCCCCGAAATCTGGGGACAGATGGGCCATGACATGGACGCGATCGTCGCCGGCGTCGGCTCGGGCGGCACGATTTCGGGCCTTGCCCATTTCTTCGAGCGCGCAGCGCCCGATGTTGAGATCATTCTGGCCGATCCGAAAGGTTCGATCCTGACCGAGTACGTCAATACGGGCGTCAAGCCGAACGAGGTCGGCTCATGGCTCGTCGAAGGCATCGGCGAGGATTTCATCCCCGACATCTGCGATCTGTCGCGCGTGAAGAAAGCATACGGAATCACCGACAAGGAAAGCTTTGAGGCCGCGCGCGACCTTCTGAAAAAGGAAGGCATTCTCGGCGGCTCGTCGTCGGGCACCATTCTCGCCGCCGCGCTCAAATACTGCCGGGAGCAGAAAACCGCAAAGCGCGTCGTCGCCTTCGTCTGCGACCGCGGCGACAAATATCTCTCCAAGATGTACAACGATTACTGGATGTATGATCAGGGATTCATCAAGCGCCCGCCGAAAGGCGATCTGACCGATCTGATCACCCGCAAACATTCAGAACGCGCGACCGTGACGGTGAAGCCTGACGACACCTTGATGATCGCTTACGGCCGGATGAAGCTTTACGACATCTCGCAGCTTCCGGTCCTCAATGAAGACGGCACGCTCGCCGGCATTATCGACGAGGAGGATATTCTCTTCGCGGTTGTCAGAAACCGGGACAAATTCAGGGACCCGGTGAAATCCGCGATGACCTATCGCGTCGAAACGCTGGACGCTTCGGAAAAGATGGAGGAGCTTCTTCCCGTTTTCGCCAAGGGCTATGTCGCCGTCGTCACGAAAGACGGCAGATTCGAGGGGCTTATCACGCGCACGGATCTTTTGAATTATCTCAGATTGCAGGTGGCGTGAGACATGCTGCTCGACGTCTACGGCCTGAAGAACTGCGACTCCTGCAAGAAGGCGCGCAAGGAGCTGGACGCTGCGGAAATCGAGTACGAATTTCACGATCTCCGCGACGAAGGCGTGACGAAGGCGCAAGTCGCCCGCTGGGCGAAAAAAGCCGGCTGGGAAAGGATGCTGAACAAATCCTCGACGACATGGCGCGGCCTGCCTGACGCTGACAAGACGGGGCTCACCGAGGAAAAGGCCGTCGCGCTGATGGCGGCGAACCCGACGCTGATCAAGCGCCCGCTCATCACGCGCAGCCACGCCGACGTCTTTGTCGGCTGGTCGAAGGACGTCGCCGCCTCGTTGATCGGCTGAGGCCCGCCGGCGGCGAAAATATTGAAATATTCCGCCAGGAATTCTCCCGCAACATCGTTTCGGATGCGGAATTCCAAACCGTTGTTTTCTCCGTATAAAGATGGTTAATTCGCCTTATTGGGGCGGAGTTGTCCCCCTCTTTATCCCCCACCTTATCCCCCTCCTCCGCAACGGCCCTATTCTGACGGCGCCGGACCAGACGCCGTCGCCCGCATCTGTTCCGGAAGGGCGCGTTCGCGCGCCCGGCTCTTTGACAAGTCGAGCTTCGCCCCGCGCGCGGTCATGGCGCCGCCGCGAGGCGCACCCCCCTTGGGACCGCGTCCGCGCAGGACGCGGCAAGGCGAAGGCGCGCGCCGCGAAAAAGGGGCGCCTTTTCAGGACGCGAATAGGGCGCCTTTTGCGGCCGGGGCCCGCGTGAAATGCGGGAAAGACGCAAGCCGGCGCGGCAAAGCAAAGCGGATGCGCCGCGCATTTCGCCGCACTTGAAGAGCGGCGCGCGATCCCTATCTCGGCTCTGCCGGCGGGTTCGACCTTTCGGCTTCACCGCCGGCGCAATCCTTGGATCCCATCAACGGAGGCGCAGCATGTTCAGACCGCTATCAGTATTCAATCGCAACGAGCGTCAGACCCCGGCGCGCAACGACGCCTATGCGGGCGATCCGTTCTTTCGCCTGCAGCATGAGATGAACCGCCTGTTCGACGACGCGTTTTCGAGCTTTCGGCTGCCGGCCGCGTTCGGCGCTGAAAGTGAAGGCGGACGGGTTCCGAAAATCGACGTTCACGAGACGGACAACGCCGTCGAGATTGATGCGGAGCTGCCCGGCGTCGATGAGAAAGACCTCGACGTTCAGGTGCATGACAATCTTCTGACCATTCGCGGCGAAAAGAAATTCGAGCGCAAGGATGAAAAAGAAGGCGAATACCGCGTTATGGAGCGGTCTTACGGTTCGTTTTCGCGCAGCATGAGCCTGCCTTTTGCGGTTGATCCGAACACGGTCGAGGCGACATTCAGGAACGGCGTCCTGAAACTGACGTTGCCGAAGCCCGCGGAAGCCCGCACCGAAGCCAGGCGCATCACGATCAAGCGCGGCTGACGATGATGAGAGGGCGGGCCGCCGCCCTCGCCTTTCCCTCGCGAGGCGAAACTGCTAGCGGATGCGAAGTCCGCCACAGGGTTTCGCGTCATGCCGACCAGGAAGAACCGCCTCGCCTTTGCAAGCCGCACGGTCCATTCCGGCCACGGGCCCGACCCGCTGACCGGCGCGGTCATGCAGCCGATTTACCAGACGTCGACCTTTGCGCAGGAAAGCCCCGGCGTTCACAAGGGCTTCGTCTACGCGCGCGGCCATAACCCTACGCGCTTCGCCTATGAGCGCTGCATCGCCGACCTTGAAAACGGCGCGCGCGGCTTCGCCTTCGCGTCCGGCATGGCGGCGATCTCCACCGCGCTCGAACTCTTCCCGGCGGGAACTCACGTCGTCGCCATGGATGACGTTTATGGCGGGACCTATCGCCTGTTCGAGCGCGTCCGGAAATCGTCGGCGGCGCTCGATGTCTCCTACGTCGATCTCAGCCGGACGGAAAATTTCGAGAAGGCGATCCGCCCGGAAACGAAACTCGTCTGGATCGAGACGCCGACCAATCCGATGCTGAAGATCGTCGATATCGAGGCGATCGCGGCTATTGCGAAAAAACGCGGCGTCCTGACCGGCTGCGACAACACCTTCGCCTCGCCCTATTGTCAGCGGCCGCTCGATCTCGGCGCTGACATCGTCATGCATTCTGCGACGAAATATATCGGCGGGCATTCCGATGTGATCGGCGGCGTTCTCGTTGTCAATGATGCGGAGATCGGCGACCGGCTCCAGTTTCTCCAGAACTCTGTCGGCGGGATTCAGGGACCGTTTGATTCCTATCTCGCGCTTCGCGGCCTGAAGACGCTGAGCGTGCGGCTTGAACGGCATTGCGCAAATGCGATGGCGCTCGCTGAATGGCTTTCGGCGCATCCGGCGGTCGCCCGCGTCGCCTATCCCGGGCTGAAAACGCATCCAGGCCATGAAACAGCGAAGCGGCAGATGAGCGCCTTCGGCGGCATGCTGACGATTTATCTGAAGGGCGGAGCGGACGCGGCAAAGTCGATGCTTGAACGGGTCGAACTTTTTACGCTCGCCGAGTCGCTCGGGGGCGTCGAGAGCCTGATCGAACATCCCGGAATGATGACGCACGCCTCGATCCCGCCGGAGCGCCGAAAGGAACTCGGCGTCGACGATTCGCTTGTCCGCATCTCCGTCGGCATTGAAGACCTGGAGGACCTGCGCGCCGATCTCGATCAGGCGCTGAAGGCGCTGTGATGCGGCATGACGCGGAGGCGAAAGCGACGCCGATCAGGGACCGGCGCCGCTCCCTTGCCGCCAGCGGGGGAGATGCCGGCGACCCTTCCTGGCCACCCCTTTCGGCCAAATCCGTCTCGCGCCGCGCGCGATTCGCACCGGCGCCAAAATATTCCAGTTTTCAGAGCGTGCAACGCTTTTTCGACGGATCGTCTCATGCGCCTTGCGGCACAACGCAACTGCACAAACTGACGCAAATTGAACCGCCAGCGTCGCGCGCGGCGGCTGGCGCAAAGCAACATGCAGGATTGAATAATGCCGGCAAATGAGAATGCAGATTTCGCACAGCAGATCGACAATGCATTCGCCCCGGTCAGCGAATTTGTAAATCGCATCATCTTCTATTCAATTGACGTCTTCGGCGTTTCACTTCCGCTTGTCGTAATCTGGCTGATCTCGGCGGCGGT
>CALKYG010000074.1 GCA_938003575.1 uncultured Alphaproteobacteria bacterium | reverse complement strand
TCCGGTTTGAGTAAAACACCTTATCTCGGCGTCCTTCAAACCAGGGACAGGCCAGTGAATAACATTTTGAGCCCAACAATTGGCTCGTGTAAGAACTCGCGCCGGCGCGTTATGAGTATTGGCTACGCCTGACCGTGGCTTCCCGGTTTAATTCAGCCGCAACGGCTTTTCAGTCGGTGAAAAGAAAAACGTTTCTTGGCTTTGATTGCGAGAGTAAGCATAATTGTCAGTGCCTGCGCTCAAAATTGCGGCGAATTGTTGACGGGCAATGAACGATGTATCAGGCAGTTCAGCTTATTCAATAATTGGAAGCAGATTGCTGAGCAAATTGCTACCGCTTACACCCGTTTGACCGACTCTCAATACAATGGAGAACCTAATTGAGGCGCTCGTCAATACCCGTGCAACGCAGCCGGTCATGTGTGCGTATTGCCAATGGTGATATGAAAAATGTTATGCTCGTTTGGCTTTCGCCGCTCTGCGTCGCGCCGGCGCCGCGCGCTTCGCGAGCGGCTCCAGCATTTGCAGGCGGACCGGCGGGCGGTCGGGAAACTCCGCGACGAGGTTCAGTTCGCCGCCCATAGCCTCCACATAGCCGGAAAGCGTCGAAAGCAGCATGTCGGTGCGCTTCTCAACGCGCGAAACCGTGTCCTGGCCCACTTTCAGCTTTTTCGCCATGGTGACCTGGGTGAGACCGAAGGCCTTGCGCAGATCCTGCAGCGAGGCTTCCTCGGCGATGAGCTCTTCGGCGCGCGCCTCGACTTTCGCCCGGCGCGCTTTCGGCAGGGATTTCATCACCTCGTTCAATGTGCGGGCCATCGGATCAACCCTCCTTGCTTTCTTTCAACGCTTTGAGATGCTGATCAAATCTTTCGTCGGCGATCTTCATCAGCCTCTTGTAAAACTTCTTTTCGCTTCCGCCGGACTTGTCCGCCGCCACGAGAATGATGGCCTCGCGTTTCGGATCGAAGGCGAACGCCGCCCGCCACACGCCGTCGTCGGCCTCAAATCGCAGCTCCTTCATATTGGCGTGTTTCGAGCCTTTCAGCGTATCGACGCGCGGACGGCCCGCCGCCGGGCCGAATGTTTCGATCACCTGCGCCTGGGCCAGAAGTTCATCCTGCACGGCCTCGGCCAGCGCCTCGAATTCGGGCTCAAACGCGTCATGCAATCTGACTGTCCAATTCGGCATTAATATGGCTTTCTAGTCATATGGTGTCAAGACCATATTATGTTTATATCGTTAGCTGAATACACCTAAAATAGCCGGATTCGGGCTTTGCGCTTCATATTTGCGGGCGGCCGCCGCTTTGCGGCGCCAGGCTCTAGGCGCGCCAATCATGGGTGATTGGCGACCCGAAGCCGACAAATTCAAAAGGTGAATTCGTCGTCTTCGCCGTGCCGGTGACGATCCCTGCCGCAGGCCCGTGCATCCGCGCGGGATAAGGGCGCGGGGCTGCGCCCCGCGGCTTGTTGGTCATTCCCCTCGGGACAGCGGGGGCGGCGGAACGGAAGACGGGGCGAATAGCGCCGGGCGGCCGCGCCGCAACCGCTTTGGCACTTTATCCGTCTTGGTTGTTTTTCTCATCCTACCAAACCGGTTGCGCCCCGGCCTCCATTGCCCGGCGCTCATGCTCGCCCCGTTTCCGCCGCCCCCGCTGTCCCGGGGGAATTTGCGGGCGGAGAGGCAAGGAGTGTCTTGCCCCCTTATAACTGGGCCGCTTTTCTGGGATTTTTCTACGAAGCGGTT
>CALKYG010000073.1 GCA_938003575.1 uncultured Alphaproteobacteria bacterium | reverse complement strand
GTCTCCCGAGCCGACCATGCCCTTGCGGACCGCGGCGCGTTCAGCATCGGCGCGCGCGCGTTCGGCGTCATAGAGACGCGCGCGCAGGATCAGCATCGCCTTGGCGCGGTTCTTGTGCTGGGATTTTTCATCCTGCTGGCTGACGACGACGCCGGTTGGAATATGGGTGATGCGCACCGCTGAATCGGTCGTGTTGACTGACTGGCCGCCCGGCCCCGAGGCCCGGAAGACGTCGATTCTCAAATCCGAGTCCTTGATCTCGATATCGACGTCTTCGGGCTCGGGCAGCACCGCGACCGTCGCCGCCGACGTGTGAACGCGCCCCTGCGCTTCGGTTTCCGGAACGCGCTGAACCCGATGAACGCCCGCTTCAAATTTCATGCGCGCATAGACGCCGTCGCCCTTGATCGACGCCTGAATTTCCTTGTAGCCGCCTTTCTCCGCTTCCGACGACGAGAGGACTTCAACGCGCCAGCCCTGCAATGACGCGTAACGCTGGTACATCTTGAAGAGATCGCCGGCGAAGAGCGCCGCCTCCTCGCCGCCGGTGCCGGCCCTCACTTCGAGGATGACTGAGGAATCATCCGCCTTGTCTTTCGGCAGCAGCATCAATTGCAGCTCACGTTCGACCGCCGGCGCCTTCTCTTTCAGCGCCTGCAATTCCTCATAGGCCATCTCGGCCATTTCCTTGTCGGGCCCTTCGGAAAGTTCTTCGAGCTCGACAAGCTGCGCGCGGATTGATGAAAGCTCGCGCGCCTTGTCGGCGACGGGCTTCAGTTCGCCATGCTCTTTCGAGAGCTTGACAATTTCATCGCCCTTGGTCGCCGACGACATCGCTGCTTCGACTTTCTCGAATTTGGCGATCAAGGCGTCGATCTTTTCCTGAGGGATCATGCGGTTTTTTCGACTCCGGACGCTTTCGCATTCGCGGCGGCTTCCGCCTCACTCACAACATCGTCCATGATTTTCTGAAATGCCGACTCAAAGCCGTCATTACGGTGGGTCCGCCACCATTGCCGCGCAATCGCGCTGCCCATGAATCTGGCCATGCCGTGCCTCGACAGGGCGAACGGCGTTTCTTCGACAAGACCGCGCCGGCGCAAAGCGTAGGCTGCCTGAAAGACGCCGACCTGCGTATGCATCTGGAAGGCGATGCGCGTCATGTCGTCGCGTGAAAGTTTCACTGAGGGATCAAAGACCCGCGTCATGAACGCTGCCTTGTCGTCGGAATCAACCACCGACTGGTTCATTGCGCCGGCCGCCATCCACCAGTTGAGCGTGAGTTCGGCGCGCGCGATCTTGTTGGTTTGATACGCTTGCCAGAGGATCGCAACCAGGGTCGCGATAATGACAAGCACCGCGACGATCTGGCTGACAAGATAGAGCGTTTCCAGGGTCATTCCGCCTTCTCCGGCGCGCCGTCCGGCGCCGCGGGCTTTTCGAATTCCTCCGCCATCTTGTCAATCCGGGCGCGGAACTCCGGATCGTAGCTGTGCTCCCGGCGCGCGCGCCACCACTTCCTGACGCGCGGGCTTTGCATATAGAGGCGGGTTATTCCTTCGCTTCTCTTGTAAGCGGCGTCTTCGATGAGCCCGCGGCGCATCAGCATGTATGCGCCTTCGTGCGTGCCGATCGCGAGCCCCATCAGATTGCCGAACCGGAGCTTTTCCGCCTCCGTCAGCGGCGCCTCGCCGAACATCGCACGCTGCATGAAATCCGCTTTCTCGGGCGAATCGACGAGGAAGTAATGCGTCTGACCGGTCTCGATCCAGCTTGACCGGGTCATCTCCGAGCGCGCGATCCTGTTTGTCTGCCAGCCCTGATAAAGAATGGCGAACAAGGTCAGGACGATAACGGCAACCGCAATTGTCTGGCCGACATAGTAGATGCTTTCGAGCGTCATATTCCGTCGCCTCATTTGCGAGCGTTGAACGACGCAACAGCCAAACAAAAAGCGCGCAAGGATTTTCCCGCGCGCTTCAATATTCGCGTGCGCGTCGCTACTCCGCCGCGACGCTTTCCTTCTCTTCGCGCGCCTTGATCTCGGCGGCGCGCTTTTCGACGAGCTCGACGAGATGATCGAGGATCTTGTCGTTGTCGAGCCGGTGATGGGGCTCGCCGTCGAGATAGACTTGTCCGTGATCTTTTCCGGCGCCGCCGCCGGTGAACCCGATGTCGGTCTCGCGCGCTTCGCCCGGCCCGTTGACGACGCAGCCGATGACCGACAGCGACAAGGGGGTCGTCACATGAGCGAGCCGCTTTTCGAGCTTTTCGACCGTTTCAATGACGTTGAAGCCCTGCCGCGCGCAGGACGGGCAGGAGATGACGTTGACGCCGCGATGCCTGAGGCCGAGCGACTTCAAAATGTCGAAGCCGACCTTCACTTCCTCGACCGGATCGGCCGAAAGCGAGACGCGGATCGTGTCGCCGATGCCGGCCCACAGGAGCGAGCCGAGGCCGATCGCGGATTTCACCGAACCGATCCTCAAGCCGCCGGCCTCAGTGACGCCGAGATGCAGGGGGCAATCAATCGCCTCGGCGAGCGCATGATAGGCGGCGACGGTCAGAAACACGTCGGAGGCTTTCACCGAGATCTTGAATTCGTGAAAGTCGTTGTCCTGAAGGATGCGGGCGTGATCGAGCGCGCTCTCGACCATCGCGTCGGGACAGGGCTCGCCGTATTTGTCGAGCAGGTCCTTCTCCAGCGATCCGCCATTGACGCCGATGCGCATGGAGCAGCCGTAATCCTTCGCCGCCTTGATGACCTCGCGCACGCGCTCTTCCGAGCCGATATTGCCGGGATTGATGCGCAGGCACGCCGCGCCGGCTTTCGCCGCCTCGATGCCGCGCTTGTAGTGAAAATGAATGTCGGCGACGATCGGCACGGGAACGTTCTTGCAGATGTCCTTCAGCGCCGCCGTCGATTCGATATCGGGACATGAAACGCGGACAATATCCGCGCCCGCTTCCGCGATCTCGTTCACTTGCCGGATCGTCGCCTGCGCGTCAGAAGTCAGCGTATTCGTCATCGACTGCACGGCGATCGGCGCGTCGCCGCCGACCGGCACTTTGCCGACCATGATCTGACGGGATTTGCGGCGCGCGATATCGCGCCAGGGACGCACGGACATGACGAACACCTCAATCTAACGGGCCCTGCCGATCGGGCTTTCCGCGGCCGGGTCGGCGTCAGGTCCTGCTTTTGCGCAATTGCGGCTGCAAAATCAACGATCGAGCGGCGCGGCTCGCCTAGAACGGGCGGTCGAAGCGGAAGCTCGCCTGCTGCTCGAAGGCCGGGCGCGGCGCGCCGTCGATCGTTCGCGGGCTGAAGCGCCACCTTTTCAGGGCGTTGAGGGCGGCCCGGTCGAAACAGGGATTGGTCGAGGATATAACCCGTTCGCTGACGACTTGCCCCTCCGGCGTGATGGTGAACGCCACATCGACGGTTTCGGCCGGCGCGGCTGAATGTTCGCAGGCCGGGGGATAGACCGGCTCGACGCGCTCCAGCACCGACGCTTCGACGATGACCGGCATCGGCGGCACTTCGGCCGGGCTGAACGCCGGCGCCGCGGCCGCGGGCGCATCGCTGACCTGGCGCGCCGCAACCGGCCCGTCGGCGAGCGGCACGCCGTTAAGCTTCAAGGGCTATTTGATCGAATCAGGATCGGGGTGGGTGACGAGGTAGGCGCACCACACCATGAATGCGAGGATCCCGAGGACGGCGAGCAGGGAAAGATGCGGCGGCTCCGCCGGCGCCGGCGGCGGCGCGGGCGCTGACGTTTCCGGGTGCGGCTCTCTTCGCGCGCCGGAATAACCGGCCTCATCCTTGAATCGCTCCACCACGGGCGCCGGGTCGAGCCCCAGAAATTCTGCGTAAACCCTGACAAAGCCGATCGCGAAAGGCTTTGACGGCAACGCATCGACCGCCATCTGTTCAATGGCTTCGATATAGTTCGCCTTGATGTGGGTCCGCTCGCTGACCGTCGCGACCGACAGGTTTTGCTGGACTCTCACGGCCTCCAGGAAAGGGCCGACCGCCAGAAAATTTTTCGGATCATGGTCGGATCCGCGGCGCCGCGCCCGCGCGCCGTCCAATTCATAGATCTCAGCAGAACCGTTCTTCACTGACACGTTCTTAGCGCCCGACGCCGATTTCTCTTTTCAGGTTAACGCGATTGGACTGCGACCGCCACCGCCGGAGATACGGATTCTCCCCTTAAGGACCGTTAATATCGACCGTCGCGCGCGATCGTGTTGATGCATTTTTCAAGCCGGATGGAAAATCAGCCGAGCGCTGCGCCTGACCGCCGCAGGAAAGCTTCAAATTCAGGGCGCAGCGGACGTTGCGGCTCGTCAAATCGCGCGCGAATCCACGCGGAGACCTCGGCGGCGTCAATTGACCGCACGAGTCTGCGGAACGGTCCGATCGCCGACGCCGGCGACGAGAATCGCGTCACGCCGACGCCGATCAGCGCCGCAGCGGTGATGAGGTCGGCCGCCTGCTCGCCGCAGAACGTCAACGGCCGTTCCGCCGTGCGCGCGCCGTCGGCGATCATGGCCATGAAGCTGAGGAATCCGGGCTCTATCGGATCGAAGCGGCGCTGGGTCATCTCGGAGTCCCGGTCCGCCGCGTAATAGAATTGCATCAGGTCATTGCCGCCGATCGAAAGAAAATCGACGTGGCGGGCGATCTCTGACACCCGCCAGGCGGCCGCCGGCGTTTCGATCATGGCGCCGAGACGGATCGTCGACGGCAGGTCCCGGCCCCGTTTTCTTCTGAAGTCGATCTCGCGGTCAAGAAGCGCCCGCGCCGCCTCGATCTCGCTGACCACCGTAATCATCGGGAATAGGACATTGAGGTCCCGCCCCGCCGCCGCGGCGATCAGCGCCCGTATCTGGGGACGGAAGAGACCCGGCCGGTCAACAGCCATCCGCATGCCGCGCCAGCCCATCGCCGGGTTGCCTTCGGCGCGACGCTTCATGTAGGCGGCGGCCTTGTCGGCGCCGAGATCGGCGGTCCGGAAAACGACCGGCTTGCCGTCCGCCTTCTCCAGAATCTCCCGATAGAGCTTTTCCTGCGCCCCCGCCCGCGGCAGCTGCGCGCCGATCAGGAACTGAAGTTCGGTTCGGAATAACCCGACTCCGGCCGCGCCGACGCTGTCGAGATTGGCCATGTCGAGCGGAATGCCGACATTCATCAGCAAGTCGATTTCGACGCCGTCTTTCGTCACGCTCGGAAGGCTGCGCTCCGCGGCGAAGGCCGCCTGTTGCTGCGATTGCAGCGCCTGCTTGTCGCGAAAACTGGCGGCGACTTCCGGCGTCGGTCTTATGTGCGCTTCGCCAAGCGCGCCGTCGATGATGATCTCGTCGCCAGGTTCGGCGAGCGTGATCGCATGATCGAGGCCGGCGACGATCGGAATGCCGAGCGCGCGAGCGACGATTGCGACATGCGACGTCGCCGACGCCTCGCCGAGAACCAGTCCCTTGAGCTTTGACCGGTCATATTCAAGAAGCTCCGCCGGACCGAGAATGCGCGCGATCAGGATCGCATCCGACGGAAGCTCAGGGACCGTGTGCGCGTCGCCCGCGAGATGCCTCAAAAGGCGATTCGACAAATCGTCGAGATCATGCATCCGCTCGCGCAGGTATGGATCCTTCACCTGCGCCATGCGCGCCCTGTTTTCCGACTGAATCCGCTCGACCGCCGCTTCGGCGGTGAGGCCGGACATCGCGGCGGCGCGCATGCGCTCCTTCCAGCCGCGGTCGTAAGCGAACAGCCGGTAAGTCTCGAGCACTTCCCGCGGCGCATCCTCAAGCGCCGGGTCCGCAAGCATCTTGTCGACGGACGCCTGAAGACGCGCCAAAGCCTCGTCGAGGCGCTCCGCTTCCGCTGCGGCGTTTCTGGCGAAGACCTTGTGCTTGGGCGTCGGAGGCTCGTGGAAGAAAGCCCGTCCGATCGCGACGCCGGGAACGACGCCGGTTCCTGTCAGGCGCTCCGGCCGGTGGAGCATGGCCCCGACTTCCGCCGTCGTGCGCGGGTCGAACAATTCGCCGGAGGCCGCGATTTCGGCGAGCAGGGTCGCCACCGCCTGCGCCGCGCCCACTTCTTCATCCGTATAACGACGGCTTACGAGGTTCTGAAGGACAAGAACGCCGAGCGATTTTCCCGATCGCAGCAGCGGAACGCCGAGGAAGGAATGCAGGGGGTCCTCGCCCGTCTCGGGCCTGTAGGCGAAATTCGGGTGAAGCGGCGCATCCGAGGTGATGAGCGGCCGTTTCGTTTCGGCGACGACGCCGACAAGGCCCTCGCCCCATTTCAGGCGCGTCTTGTGAACCGCCTCGCGATTGAGACCTTCGGTCGAATAAAGCTCAAGTTCGTCCGTTGGCAGACGAAGATAGATTGAACAGACGTCGGAATCGACATGCCGCGCGATCACGTGGGTGAGCTTGTCCAGCCGCTCCTGCGCGGTCTCCGCGAACGCAAGCGCGTCATGCATCGTCCGCAGAAGTCCGGCGACGCCGCCGTTGCCGTGCGCCTGCGTGTCCACGCTATGGCTCATCGATGCGACGCATCCTTCAGGCCGCTCCCTGTTCGCGGTCCAGCCCATAGGCCTGGTGAAGCGTCCGGACCGCCAGTTCGCCGTAATCCGACGCGATGAGGACGCTGATCTTGATTTCCGAGGTCGAAATGTTCTGGATATTGATGCCTTTCTCGCCGAGAGCGCGGAACATTGTCGATGCGACGCCCGTATGACTGCGCATGCCGACGCCGATAACCGACACCTTCACCACATTCCGGTCCGATTGCATCTGGACATAGCCGATCCTGTCCTTGGCGAGCGTGAGCGTTTCGACCGCGCGGGCGAGCTCCGATTCCGCCATGGTGAATGAAATGTTGGCGCCTGCCTGGCGCGACGGGCTTTGCACGATCATGTCGATATTGATGCCGGCGTCCGCGAGAAGGCCGAAGATCAGCGCCGCGCGTCCAGGCTCGTCCGGCACGGACAGAAGACTGATCTTCGCTTCGTCCTTGGACAGCGTCACCGCGCTGACGATCTGCTTTTCCACGATGTCGTCCTCGTCGCAAATAATGGTGCCCGAAGCCTGAGCGTCCGGCGGCTCGAAACTCGAAAGGACGCGCAGCTTCACCTTATACGCCATTGCAAGCTCGACGGAACGCGTTTGCAGGACCTTGGCGCCCAGCGACGCCATTTCCAGCATTTCCTCGTAGGAAACCTTGTCGAGCTTGCGCGCCTGCCGCGAGATGCGCGGGTCCGTCGTGTAGACGCCGTCGACATCCGTATAGATATCGCATCTTTCCGCGCCCAGCGCCGCCGCGAAGGCGACCGCCGTCGTATCGGAGCCGCCGCGGCCAAGCGTCGATATGCGTCCGTCCGGCGCAACGCCCTGAAAACCCGCCACGACGGCGATCTCGCCATTGTCGATCGCCTCGCCAAGCGGATTTTCGGGAATTTCGAGAATTCGCGCCTTTCCGTGGGCGCTGTCGGTTTTCACCGGCGCTTGCCAGCCTTGCCAAGAGCGCGCGCGATACCCCATTTTCTGCAGGATCAGCGCGACGAGACCT
>CALKYG010000072.1 GCA_938003575.1 uncultured Alphaproteobacteria bacterium | reverse complement strand
TGCTGCTCCCCGGTGCAAAAGCCCATCACCGGCTCAACGACTGCGCGATTATACCAAGATCGATCGAACAGCACGACTTCGCCTGCAGCCGGAAGGTGCGCAACGTAACGCTGAAAGTACCATTCGGAACGCTCTCGGTCCGACGGTTTGGGCAGAGCAGTCACGCGCCACACGCGCGGATTCATCCTGTTCATGATTGTCTTGATGACACCGCCCTTGCCCGCGGCGTCCCGGCCCTCAAAGATGATGGCGACCTTGAGGCTCCTGCGTATGATCGTTTCCTGAAGCTTTGCAAGTTCGAATTCGAGGTCGTCGATTTCGTTCTCGAATTCTTCGGCGTTCATGTTACAATCTCTGTACCGTTTGGTTCGAACCGGTATTCGCGGCGACAGAATTCGCAACTCACCCTTATGACGCCGTCAATGGCGAGATCGGTGATGTCGTCGACTGTATAACGGGAGAGCACAGCGGCGATCTTGTCGGAATTGCAGGCGCAAGCGGCTTTCACCGCCCTGCCTTCGAACACCCGTACGCCGTCCTCATGGTAAAGGCGATATAAGAGGTCCTCAGGCGACAGCTGGGGATCGAGCAGCTCGTCAGCCTTCGTTGTATTCAGAAACGCGGCCGCGCGGTCCCATGCTTCGCGATCGTCGTCAGATTTCAGAACCGCCTCGCCGCGCTCGCGCGATCCGCCTTCGCCCGGCATGAACTGAACCATTACGCCGCCGGCGCGCCAGATTCCGCCGCCGCCCGGACGCAAAACCTTCCCGACAGCAAGGCGCACCGCGGTCGGGATCTGCTCAGAACGGTCGAAATAGGCAATCGCTGCTTCTTCGAGGGTATATCCCTCAATCGGCGTGACGCCCTGATAGCGGTCCATGTCGGGGCCTTGATCGATGGTGAGGGCGAGATGGCCCTTTCCCATCAAGGCAGCGAGACCGCGTCCGACGGCGTCTCCAGAGATCGAGGCGGTCGCACGAATCGATCCGTCAGAACGATAGTCAGCGACGATGAGGCGGACGTCGCCGTCGCCCTGCGCCTGAAAAATCAGCTTTCCGTCAAATTTGAGCGAAGCGCCCATTAGCGCCGTTAGTGAAGCGGCCTCGCCGACCAGGTGTGAAACGGCATCTGAAAACTGGTGGCGGGAAAGTATTTCGTCGATTGCCGCGCCGAGCCGGATGATCCGGCCACGAACAGCGCCCTCGCCGACCTGAAACGGGATGATGATGTCGTCACGCACAGGCTGAGCCTAACTCTTGAGTTTGTAGCCGCTTTGCAGCAACCGGTAACAAATAATTGCAAGCGCCGCGTTGATCGCGACGATGACCCAGACCCCGAGCATCACAGGCGCTTCAGCCGCGCCTGTGAATCCGTACCGAAACCCATCGATCAAATAAAAAACAGGGTTGAATCGCGTAATTGTGTGGAACGGCTCTGGCAAGCTGCTGATCGCGTAGAAGGTGCCGGACAGGAAAGTCAGCGGGATAATGACGAAATTCGTAAATGCGGCGAGCTGATCGAACTTATCCGCCCATACGCCGCCGATCACGCCTAGCATGCCGAACATCAGAGCGGCCGCGGTTGAGAAAAATGCAATCGGCCAGAAATTCAGAAAATGCATCGGCGTATTGGCGATCGCCATGAAGAAGGCGCTTGTCGCGCCGGTGACCACCGCGACAAGCAGGCCGCGGCACGCAGCGCCCGCCACGATCGCGGCAAGCAATTCAGAGGCGGACAAAGGAGGCGTCAGAACGTCTACAATCGACCCCTGGACTTTGCCGATGATTATTGACGATGAGGAGTTTGCAAACGCGTTGGTCAGAATCGCCATCATGATGAGGCCAGGCGCCAAAAATTCGATGTAGGAACCCCCCCCTACTGCCGCGCGGCCGCCCATTGCCTGAGTGAAGACGAGCAAAAACAGTAGGGTCGAAATGAGAGGCGCGAAGATCGTCTGGAAGGAAACCTTCAGAAAGCGCCGCACTTCCTTGACAAATAGCGTTTGCAGCCCAAGCCAATTAACGGCGCCAAACCGGCGCTCGCCGAAGGCGAAACTCCCGTCGCGGCGTTCGATGCGCGCCTCGCTGTCGGCAAGGTCCTGAACAGTCATGGGATTGATCTCGCGCGAGGGCGGCGGCGGGTCAAGCGACTCGCCGGGGTGGCCGTGTGAATCATTACAATATCTAGTGTGCAAAATTTGGAAGGGGCGCCATGTTGTAATTCGGCTTCAGTAGGATACTATATTTTGATGGTTGCGGGCGGCGTTTTCGGGACGCCACAACATATTGTGATCGGGACGAGGGAACACGAAAACCGGGAACGGCGGGTGTTCGGCCTTCGGAGGGAAACAGGAGCTGGATCATGGCGTGGAATGACGAACGGGTGGAGCTGTTGAAGAAATTCTGGGCCGAAGGCCTTTCGGCGAGCCAGATCGCGTCAAAGATGGGTGGCGTAACCCGCAATGCGGTCATTGGCAAAGTCCACAGGCTGGGCCTTTCGGGACGGGCGACTCCCGCCAAGCCGCAGCGGGGCTGCGAAAGCGAATATCACGCAGAAGAGCCCGCGGCGGCGAGCTTTGCGCGGTCGGAGATCGACACGCTGATTGCGGAGCCGGAATTCACTGCGCCAGTCGTGTTGTCGTCGGGGGATATGACGACGGTCGCAACCCTGAAGGGCAACATGTGCAAATGGCCGATCGGCGATCCTGCAAAGGACGATTTCCACTTTTGCGGCCAATCGGCCCCAACCGGCAAACCCTATTGCGCCTACCACGCTCAACTTGCGTTCCAGCCAGCGCAGCGCCGCCCAGAAAGGCCCCAGTCGGCTGCTGCGCGCATGATCGCCGAGGCGGCGCGACGCCGCGCCGCCAACTAGCAAGGGTTTGTACGCGGCGGAGGAGACCGCCGGCGTCGCCGGCGGTTTCTTTATGCGAAGTCGAGCGAATAGCCGGCGGCCCGGACCGTCCTGATCGGGTCGTCATGGTTGAATTTGGTAAGGGCCTTGCGAAGCCGCCCGACATGGACGTCGACCGTACGTACCTCGACGAAAACGTCTGAACCCCAAACCGCGTTGAGCAGCTGCTCACGCGAAAATACCCGTCCGGGATGCTGGATCAGGTGATCAATCAGGCGAAACTCCGTCGGACCAAGGTGGATTTCCTGATCGCCGCGCCAGACCCGGTGAGCGGTGCGATCGACCTTGAGATCGCCATATTCGACAATGTCCTCAACGAGGGCAGGGCGAATGCGCCGCAACACAGCCTTGACGCGCGCCACAAGCTCGGCTGTCGAAAACGGTTTCGTCAGGTAATCGTCAGCGCCGGTGTCTAGGCCGCGGATGCGATCGGACTCCTCTGAACGAGCCGTCAGCATGATGATCGGCAGATTCCGCGTGTCCGGATTCTGGCGAAGACGCCGACAAACCTCTATGCCGGACACTTTAGGCAACATCCAATCGAGAATTACGATGTCGGGGTGGAATTCCTGCGTCTTCAGAAGAGCGTCTTCACCATCTACGGCGATACGGGTTTCGAAATCCTCCCGCGACAAATTATAGTCAAGAAGCGTCGAGATCGCCTCTTCGTCTTCGACGATCAGGATTTTTGTTTTCGCCATGTTTCAATCCCGTTATTCGGCGCGACGCAGGGGAACGGCCGCCGCGGTTTCATCGCCCTTTGGCCGACTTTCCTGGAACGGGGCGCCGGTTTCAACAAAATGAATGGCTTCAGCGATGTTGGTTGCGTGATCACCGATGCGCTCGAAATTCTTCGAGATGAAAAGCAAATGCGCGCCGATGACGATGCGCTTTGAATCTTCCGCCATCGACTGCATTAATTCCCGATAAAGCGAATTATATAGTTCATCGAGATCAGTGTCGCCGGCCCAAACAGCGGTCGCCGCAGTCAGGTCCCCTGATTGAAAGGCGCTGAGGATATCCGACAACTGGCGCAGGCTGGCGCGCCCCATCCGCACAACGCCCGTGATCAGCGACTGAGCCGGCGCTTCACGGCTGACAACAAGCGTGCGGCGGGCCACGTTTTTCGCGAGATCCCCAACGCGCTCGAGTTCCCCTGCGAGCTTCATATAGCTGACCGCTTCGCGGAGCTGGCGGTCCGGCATCGGACCAGCTTTCAAGGTTTCAAGCACTTTTGCGTCAATCTGGCGGTTGAGCGCGTCGACCTTTTTGTCCGTCAGAATGACCCGCTCGGCGACCGCTATGTCGCGCCGCTCCAACGCCGAGATCGCTTCGCTCAACTGCGTCTCGACGAGCGCGGAGATCTGGGCGAAGTCAACTTCAAGGGCGCGAAGGGCGCCAGGTGCGGCGGCGGGTGCGGCAATCGCCATTCTTCCAGTACTTTCCAGTCGGCTGTGGGGCCTGAGGGCCTACATCGCCCAAATGTGTGACAGATTCTTGTCGGGCGCAAAAATTTCGCCGGTGGAGGTCGGCGGAGCCGAATTTCCGTCAGCGCCGATTGGCGGCAAAATAGCAGGTAAAGGCCGTTCCCCCTGCAAGCCGGCTCTCCACCTGCAACCCACCCTTGTGCCGATTGACGATATGTTTGACGATCGCAAGGCCAAGACCGGTGCCTCCGCTCTTCTTGGAGCGTTCAACGTTCACGCGATAAAACCTTTCAGTAAGGCGGGGCAGAACGCCCCGCTCCATTCCGGGGCCGAAGTCGCGCACCTGAACGAAGACAAGGTCGTCGACTTGACAGCCGAGACGAGCGGCCACCTGTCCCGCCGTGTCGCCGCTGCGGTGCGCGACCTCGCCGTCCTGCGCCAGTGAAGGTGCGACGCCGGACCCGGTCTTCACCTTAATCATAGCCGGATCGCCGCCGTACTTAACGGCATTGTCGATGAGGTTCTGGATCGCCTGAAACAACTCATCGCGATCGCCAATTATCGGCAAGGGCGCCGCCGTGAGATTCTCATAGTCGACGATTGTCGAGGACTGCTCAAACATCGGCCTTAAGCTGTCGATCACGTCTTCGGCTATCGCGGAAAGATCCGTTTCATCCTGCGGCGGCACGTGTTCGTGCAGCTCGATCCGCGACAACGACATTAAATCGGCCACGAGTCGCTGCATACGTTCAGCTTGCGCCTGCATGATGCCGAGAAACTTCTCTCGCGCCTCCGGATCATTCTTTGCGTGCCCGCGGATCGTCTCGATAAAGCCCAAGAGCGAGGCGAGCGGAGTCCTCAGCTCATGACTTGCGGACGCAACGAAGTCGGCGCGCATCTGTTCGACCCGACGTTCACTGGTGAGGTCCCTGACATAAACTAATACGCGTTCGCGGGGCACGGCGTCGTCGAGGGGCGCCACAAAGGCGCGGCAATGGCGCTCAACAGCGCCGATGGTGGAAAAATCTACGATTCGCGCACCCTCGCCCTTGGCGACGGCGTCGGCTGCCTCAAAAACATTCGGCGCACGCAGCACCGCTGCAAAATGGCGACCTTCGACCTCTCTTGTGTTCAGGAATTCCTCAGCCGCTGGATTGGCGTGCTCAATCATCCCTGCCGCATCGAGAATAAATAGCGGTTCAGGCAGCGCCTTAGCGACGTCACGCGCAAGACGCAGCGAGGCGAGTTCAGCCTGCTGTGCGCTGATTTCATTGGCAATGACCCGTTCGACGGGGAGGGCCCATTCGCGTCCAGATGAAAATCTATAACGCACGCCGAGAGACGCGATAAACACGATCCAGGCCAGCATCGGCAGCCAAACATGGCGCTGTAGGCCGAAAAGCTTCGCGTTGCTTGGACCGAAAGCGATGATGATCAGGCCGATGCCGGCGGTGATCGCGGCCGACCACAGGAAATCGCGGGCCCGGACTTGCGCGGCGGTTCTACGGATGAGGGCGGCAAGATCTTCCTGCATTATTCGTATGTTACTTCAATTTCCCGACATCAATCCAGCGGCTGATCCGCGCTCCAGTCGGCCGCGTGATAGCACCGGCGCGGCGGCCGCCGTCATTTTCGGCGAACACCCTGATCGAATTGAGCGCAGCACCCTCAACCGCCGCGGCGTAAACAAATGTCATCGCTGCACACGTTTCCGGCGCGCGTTACAGACATGCGCCCTCAAGATCATATTCGTCTGAGCCGGTTATCCGCACGCGCACGCAATCGCCGGGCTTCAAGTCCGTCTCGCCTCTCAGCAATACAGCGCCATCAATCTCTGGCGCATCGGCATAAGACCGCCCGACAGCCCCGTCGGCGTCGACGCCATCCACTAGGACATCGATTTCCCGGCCGATCCAGCTCCGAAGAATATCCGCAGAAATCTGCTGTTGGGCGGCCATGAAGCGATGATATCGCTCCTCCTTCACTTCGTCCGGAACGGCGCCGGGCAGGCCGTTGGCCGCAGCCCCCTTCACCGGTTCGAATTTAAAACAGCCGACCCGATTGAGGCGCGCCTCTTTCAACCACTGAAGCAGAAATGCGAAATCTTCTTCAGTCTCCCCCGGGAACCCGACGATGAATGTCGATCGCAGCGCTATGTCGGGACAAATGCTTCGCCAGCGATTGATCTGTTTGAGCGTCTTTTCATGGTGCGCCGGCCGGCGCATCGCTTTCAGCACCTTTGGGCTTGCATGCTGAAAGGGAATGTCGAGATAAGGCAGCAATTTCCCTTCCGCCATCAGCGGGACGACGTCTGTCACATGCGGATAGGGATATACATAGTGAAGCCGCGTCCAGACTCCGAGATCAGAAAGACCACGCGCCAGATCAAACAGCCGCGTTTCATACCTTGAGCCGCGCCAATCGAAGGGCGCATACTTAAGGTCGACGCCGTAAGCAGATGTATCCTGAGAAATGACGAGAAGTTCTTTCACACCCGCCTCGACGAGCCTTTCGGCTTCCCTGAGCACGGCGTCGATCCGGCGACTCTTCAGCTTTCCCCGCATCGATGGAATGATGCAGAAGGAACAACTGTTATTGCAGCCCTCGGAAATCTTTAGGTAGGCGTAATGGCGCGGCGTCAGCCTGACGCCCTGCAGCGGTACGAGATCGAACAAGGGATCATGCGGCGGCGGGGCTGCCGCATGGACCGCCGCCATTACGGCCTCATACTGATGGGGCCCCGTGACGGCGAGCACTTTCGGGTGCGCCTCACGAATGACGGATTCTTGGGCGCCGAGACAGCCGGTAACGATGACGCGACCGTTCTCCGATATCGCCTCGCCGATTGCATCAAGCGATTCCGCACGCGCAGAATCGAGAAAACCGCACGTATTCACCAAGACCGCATCTGCGCCCTTATAGTCGGGCGCGATATCGTACCCTTCCGCACGGAGGCGGGTAATGATGCGTTCGGAGTCTACTAGCGCCTTCGGACAGCCTAGGCTGACGATTCCGATTTTCGGCGCACTCGGTGCTGTACGGGCCATGGGCGGGCCCTTTAGCTTATGTGGGCCTCGCGCGAAAGCTCACTTAGTCCGAACGGCGATCAAGGCGAATACGGCGCCCCCAATCGCCCCGGCAAAGCATTGAAGTCCAAAACCAAAAGCCGACCGGGCCCCGGCGATTGGGGTGATCCCGTCAAACGCCATGCTCATCGCAGTTAGCGCGACGGCAATCGCGGCCGCCCCGGCAATTGGATAGGCGACAGGCGCCAAGGGCTTCAAGAAGCGCTTCAAAATTGCGGCCGCCAAGAACCCGATCGCAAGCCCGATGGCGATCACAAGCCCGAATTGCGGGGCAAGACCGATGAGATCTGTCCCCGTCATTCCCAGCCGGCGCTCCAATGAGACCACGGCACCGACGTCGATCAGCGCCTTGATGACCATCTGGGTATGAAATGCGGACGCCAGCAATAGCGTCACAACCACCGCCGCCGCATACGCGAGAAAAATCCGAATGACCGCCATTTGCCGCCCCTATTTGCCGCGCCGTTCCTGAGGCGATACTACTCAGGCCCGGAAGGCATACCAATCGCCAGAGACACAAAACAGGTCACGCCATGAAAATTTACAGCCGCGCACCCATTATCGCCGTCATTGTATTTATCGCCGCCTGCAGCAGTCCGGCAGGCGAAGCAAGAAGGGCGCAGACGTCAGCCTCCGAGCCTGCGCCCGTCGGACCGGTCGAAATCAATGTTGAAACGCTCGCTGACGGCCTCGTCAACCCCTGGAGCATCGCGTTTCTTCCGGATGGTTCGATGCTTGTGACAGAGCGCGACGGGAAGCTGCGTGTAATTCGCGACGGCAAGCTTGTTGCGGCTCCGGTCGCGGGCGTGCCGGAACCCTATGTCAGGAGCCAAGGCGGCTTATTCGACTTGCTGGTTCACCCGGATTTCGAAACGAACCGCACAATATTTCTCAGCTATGCTGCAGGCGAGCCCGGATCGAATGCGACGCGCGTCGTTTCAGCGACTTTCGACGGCGCGTCTCTCGCGGATATCAAGACGATTTTTGAGGCTTCGCCCAGAAAGGACACGCCTGTGCATTACGGCGCTCGCATGGCGCTGATGCCGGATCGCACCATGTTGATCACCATCGGCGACGGCTTCAATTACCGTGAAAAGGCTCAGGATCTTTCAAGCGGGCTAGGCAAGATTGTCCGCATCAATCTCGATGGAACGGTTCCGGCTGAAAACCCGTTTGTCGGCAGGGATGGCGTATTGCCGGAAATCTACAGCTACGGCCACCGCAATCAGCAGGGACTCGCGGTCGACCAGGAGTCGGGAATGATATGGGAAACAGAACATGGACCGATGGGCGGCGACGAACTCAACATCATTGCGCCAGGCGCCAACTACGGCTGGCCGCTTGCGACCTACGGCCTTGATTATTCCGGCGCGCAAATTTCTCCTTTCACGGAGTACGAAGGTACAAAGCAGCCGGAAAAATATTGGGTTCCGTCGATCGCGCCGTCAGGCCTCGTTATCTACAAGGGGGATTTATTCTTTGAATGGAAGGGCGACCTTCTGCTCGGCGCCCTTGCAAAGACCGCTTTGCACCGACTGGATATTGAGGACGGAAAAGTCGTCGGGGAGGAGCGCTATCTCGAAGGCGAGCGCATTCGCGATGTTCGAGAGGGGCCAGACGGCGCGATCTTCGTCACAACCGAGGACCATGACGGCGCGGCGGTCGGCAAAGTGCTCCGACTGACGCCAAAACGATAGATGTCATTACTTTCCGGAATCCCGGCGCGCCGATGAGAACGTACGAATCGCGCCTTGGTTCTTTGGTCGCCTTTTTACGATAGGCGCCGATCAGCGGTCTCTGCGCACAGAAAGCGGCCAGTGCGCGCGATAGCCGTGAGCGGCGGCGCAAGCGCCATGTTTGCCGCAAATCGCGCCGAGCCGGCGGCGACTGATCGCCGGCGGCGCCCGGTCGATCATGAACAAGTTTACGCTTTCTTGCGACGGCCGGCCCACCACGCGCGAAGAACACCCAGCACGATTAGGCCAAGGATGAAGAAAGGCCATGTGCGCGCAATGAAGTTTACGGCGTCCGCAAGCGATTGCATCGACGTGCGGCCAAAGGCGGCGAACGCCTCGCCCAAAGGCTTCCACATGCTGACGGAGGTCTCGGGGTCTGAGGAATAGGAGATCGACAAAGCCGACATGGCGACACGCGCCTTCGCCGCTTCGAGTGAGGCTGTCATTGAATCGATCTCGCCCTGTACCTCGGCGAGCGCGCGTTCCGCGGCCAGGACATCATTGAGCGACCCTTCGCGCGTTTCAAGCAGCGTCTTGATGCGCTCCCGGAGCGTCTTTTTTGCTTCGAGCCGCGCCGAGGCATCGACGATGTATTGCGTCAGGTCTTCGGTGGAGACCGTGTTCGCCGTCAGTTCGCCGCCGGACTTTTCCGCATCCGCCGCGACGCCTCCGCGAAAAGTCTCAAGCCACTTCGGCTCGGCGCGCAGATTGAGGTAACCTGACACCTGATCTTCGCCATAGGAATTCACCGAAGATCCCATCACCTGGCAGATCCTGGTTCCGGCGGCGATGCAGGCGCGTTCGTGCGCTGAGACGAGCGGTGCGATGGTTTCTTTCGGCGCCTTGATCCCCATCGAATAGGAATAGGCGAGCATGACGCCGGCGTTGGCGACATCGCCGCCAGGCTGCGACGGCGCAATCTCACCACTGAAGGACGCAGCGCGTCCGACAGCAGCGTCTGCGACCATCGGCGCCTCAGCGGCAGGCGAAGATTTGTAACTTTCATCACGAGCACAAGCGGCAGCGAAAAGAATCACCGACATGGCTGTGGTTGCGAGCCGAACATGGCGAAGCGACATGCCATACCTCCGGCCTTACGGCCTGTTGACGCGAAGCCCAACGTACAATCGAAGCAGAAAGCAATCCAGCGGCGCAATTGCGGCGGATCTATGCCCGGACTGCGAAAGGGCGCATCGGAACGATTTCCATACGCCCTTTCTGAACGAGCCGTTGTTTACTCAGGCGCACCGGCGGCGGCCGCAGCCCTCTCGGCGCGCTCCTTGGCGCGCTCCTGCGATTTGGCCTTTGGCTGCGCTTTTTTCGGGTTATCGCCGTGCTTCCAGGTTGCAAGACCGTGCGCCGCCAGGAAACGCGCGACGCGATCGGTCGGTTGAGCGCCCTTCGAAAGCCAGTGCTTGACGCGATCAATGTCAAACTGCACGCGCTTTTCATCGGTTTTGCCGAGGAGCGGATCGAATGAGCCCACTTTTTCAATGTATCGCCCGTCGCGCGCCGAATGCGAGTCGGCGGCGACAATGTGATAGAATGGCCTTTTCTTTGCGCCGCGACGGGCTAGACGGAGTTTCACTGACATATCGTGTTTCCTTTCAGAGAAGTGAGAAGTCCTAGTTTTTCTTTCCAAGTCCCGGGAAGCCGGTCCCCGGAGGAGCCGGTCCCAAACCTTTAATCGCACGTTCAATGGCGTCGAAATCGACATCTCCCGCAGATGGCGCTTTTCCGTCGCCGAGCAGGGAAAGGTCCGGCGCACTGCGCGCTGCGCCTTGCATCCCGCCCATGCCGGTCATTTGTGCGGCAAGGTCTTTCATGCCGCCCTTACCCAGTTTTTTCATCATGTCCGCCATCTGGCGGTGAGATTTCAGGAGCCTGTTCACTTCCTGAACTGATGTGCCGGAACCGGAAGCGACGCGGATTTTGCGTTTGGCGTTCATCAATACCGGCTTCCTGCGCTCTTCTTTGGTCATCGAAGAAATGATTGCTTCCTGCCGCTTGATTTCCCGGTCGTCGAACCCGCCAGCGGCGTCCAGCGCCTTTTTCATCTTTCCCATGCCCGGAAGCAGGCCAAGGATCGCGCCCATGCCGCCCATCTTCCTCATCTGGCGGAACTGTTCAGCAAGGTCGTCGAGGTCAAACTCGCCCTTCGCCATTTTCCTGGCGGCTTTTTCGGCTTTCTGGGCGTCAATCTGCTCAGCAGCTTTCTCGACGAGCGAAACGATATCGCCCATGCCGAGTATGCGTCCCGCCATTCGGCGCGCATCGAAGACGTCAATCGCGTCGATTTTCTCGCCAACGCCAATGAACTTGACGGGCTTTCCGGTGACCGCGCGCATCGAGAGCGCGGCGCCGCCGCGCGCGTCGCCGTCGACGCGCGTCAGGACAACACCGGTCACAGGAAGGCGAGCCTTGAACTTGCCTGCGGTGTTCACTGCATCTTGGCCGGTCAGCGCGTCGACGACGAGCAACGTTTCGACAGGCTTGGCGATGCGATGAATTTCAGCGACTTCCGTCATCAGCTCGTCATCAATCGAGAGCCGGCCGGCCGTATCAAGCATGATAACGTCATATCCGCCAAGACGCGCCGCCTCCAGCGCGCGTGTCGCAATCTGCTGCGGCGATTGCCCGGGGACGATGGGGAGCGTCTTGACCCCGGTCTGTTCGCCGAGGATCTTCAATTGCTCCATCGCCGCAGGACGCCGTGTGTCCAGCGAAGCCATCAAGACGCGTTTTTTCTCGCGCGTCTGGAGGCGGTTTGCGATCTTCGCCGTCGTCGTCGTTTTGCCCGAGCCCTGTAGGCCGACCATCAACACCGGCGCCGGCGGCGCCATCGCGAGATTGAGGGCGGCGTCGTCAGCATCGCCGCCAAGCGTTTCGACAAGCGCATCGTGGACGATTTTTACGACCTGCTGGCCGGGAGTGACTGATCTCAGGACTTCCGCCCCGACGGCGCGTTCGCGCACCTTCGAGATGAAATCCTTGGCGACCGGCAGGGCCACATCAGCTTCGAGAAGCGCGACGCGCACCTCTCGTAAGGCGGCGTCGACATCCTTTTCCTCAAGGGCGCCTCTGCCCCTGAGCTTCTCAAAGATACCGCCAAGCCTGTCGCTCAGACTCTCGAACATCGATCCCTCTCAGGAGCCCGATCCGCGCTAACGCGGGGTCGATACCCTTGATTGCACACAACAATCCGGCTCCGCATCTACACAAAGCGCGGCGGCCGCCGAGAGGGCGTCACCCCGTCGGCGGCGGCTCCCCGGCCCCGTCCCTTTTTGTCTCAGGGGGTCGTGCCGGCAAAGCCTGGAAGACGAACTTCCGGATTTGCGACGCGGTCTATAGTCCGGGGGGAGATCGAAGGCAAGGGAGACTAGATTTCGGGCTTTGACCGGAAAACATCCTCGTCAAGCTCGGCTTCCCATTTGGCGACGACTGTCGCGACGGCGGCGTCGCCAGTGACGTTCACGACGGTGCGCATCATGTCGAGGACCCGATCGAACGGAAAAATGAAGCCGACGACGAGCGCGGTGTGTTCCGGCGTCACGCCGAATACCTGAAGGACGGTCGCGAGGAGAAAGAGCGAGGCTGAGGGGATGCCCGCCGCGCCGATCGAGACGAGCGCCGCAGTCATCGCAATCAGCGCATAGTGTTGCGGTTCGATCTCGTAACCGAAGGCCTGCGCGGTGAATAGCGCGACAATGCCAAGATAGAGCGCGGTCCCGTCCATGTTGATCGTTGCGCCTAGGGGCAAGACGGAGCCCGCGACCGATTTCGACACGCCGAGATTCTTCCGTACGCAAGAAATGGTGACCGGAAGCGTCGCAGAAGATGAGGACGTTGAATAGGCGACCATCATGGCGTCAAGGATGCCGCGGAAGAAAGCGACAAATGGCAGCTTGAGACCAAACTTTATGATGCCGCCGTAGACAAGGCCCATTTGAAGGGCGCAACCCAAATACACCGCAATCGCCAGCGAAAAGACTGCAGTGAAGGTCTCAAGCCCTCTCGTTCCAGCGACCCATGCGATCAGGGCGAAAACGCCGAACGGCGCCAGCTCCATCACCCATTGCGTGACGACCAGGACTCTGTCGGATGCGTAGGCGAAGAAGCGAGCGACCGGGACGCTGAGATCGCGCAGGAAAAGTACAGCTACTCCAAAGGCGAGCGACGCGAATATGATTATCAGTATATCGGCTGACGATCCGGCGACGCCTAAGGTGAAGAGCGCTACAAAAAGAACGCCGGACAACGACTTCCTTTCTCCGGCTTCGACCGACAGCCTTGCGGCGGCAATGCCGGCTCCGAAAAGAATGGCGGACAACGCAAGGGTCATCGAGTCGCCGGACAACAACTTCTCAAAGGGATCCTTCATCGCCATCTGGGCCAAACGCTCAAGAAACCCTACGCTTTGGGTCGACACTTCACGTGGCGCGGCGTTCCCCAAATCGACGCCCTCGCCAGGTCGAAATATCGTCCCCATCGCCAGACCAATAAAATTCGCAAACAGCGTGGTGACGAGGTAAAGGGCGATCGTCTTAAAGCCTATCGTGCCGAGGCGCGCTGGATCGCCGAGCGACAGAACGCCGGCGACAAGCGTCAAGAAAATAAGCGGGACGATGACAAGACGGATCATGGCGATGAAAACGTCACCAATTATTTTGGTTCGGCTCAGCAAGGCCTCTGCGGCGGCCGCGTCCATCGTCCGTGAAAGGATGACACCGAACGCAACGCCCAGAACCAGCCCCAGAAATACTCGCTTCCAGAGTTTCGTTCCGAACCACCACCCCATTTTTTCGGGCCTCCATTCTCCTGTTTGCGGAAGTGTACAGATCAGGACGCGAAAAAAAACCCCGCGGCCCGGCTGCGGGGTCTTTCCATCACTTTCGCATCGAGGCTACTCGCCGCCGTCCATCAGCATGCGCGCGAAATAGACATACTCGAGCGCGGTGCGATGGGCGAGTTGGTCCTGGTTCGCCGTCCCGCCATGGCCGCCTTCAATATTCTCGTAGTAATAAGGCGCATGGCCGTATTCCATCATTCTCGCCACGGCCTTGCGCGCGTGGCCGGGATGCACACGATCATCCTTGGTGGATGTGTAGAAGAAAACTTTCGGATAATCGACGCCCCTTCTGAGGTTCTGATATGGCGAATATTCCGAGATATAGGCCCATTCTTCCGGGATGTCGGGATTGCCGTATTCGGCCATCCAAGACGCGCCGGCGAGAAGCTTGTTATAGCGCTTCATGTCGAAGAGCGGGACGCCGCAATCAATCGCTGCATAAAGATCGGGCCGCTGCGTCAGGATCGCGCCCATCAAGAGCCCGCCGTTCGAACGGCCGATGGCGCCGAGTTTCTTCGGGCTGGTCACACCCGAACTTATTAGATCTTCCGATATCGCTATGAAGTCATCAAATGATTTCTGGCGATTTTCCTTCAGCGCCGCCGAATGCCAGTCCGGTCCGTATTCTGAGCCACCGCGAATATTCGAAAGGACGAGAACGCCGCCGCGGGACACCCATAGTCTTCCGGCCAAAGCGCCGTGTTGCGGGCGCGACGGGTCTTCGTAATAAACGGGCAGGATCGGGTTTAGAAAGCCGCCATAGCCATACTGGATTGTCGGTGCGTTTCCGGCGTCAATCACATCCTTCCTACCCATAATGAAATAAGGGACTTTCGTCCCGTCTTTCGATTTCGCAAACCGCTGTTCGACGATGACGCCCGCCGGATCGTAGAAGGCGGCAGCCTGCATGATCTTTTTCGATTTATTTTTGGCGGTCACGTAATAGAGGGCGTTTGGCGATGTCGGGCTTTCATAGGAAAGAATCGCATCGTCGACGCCCCCGCCGGCCGACACTATCTTCACAACACCGTTTGCAGGGATATCGATCGGCGTCGTTTTCCACTTCCCTGACTTTGGGTCGCGCGAAAGCCGCGCAGCTCTTCCTGAAACGTCTTCAAGATATTTTATAATCAGCCCAGTCTTGCCGATTTTAATGCTGTTGTCGTCGACCGCCTGATTAGGTGCGGGATCGAATGCGGATTCGACGGCGCCGGTCGCAAGATCATAGGCGATGATCGATCCGACCTTGAATCCGGACATTGGCTCCCGGAGCAGAAAGATCGCGCGGCCGTCAAGAATGCCGAACAGATCGGCGCCGACCGGGACGTTCAGCCTGCCGAGCTCGTCGCCGGGCCGCGGCGCGTAGTAAAATTCACGCTCAAGATACGTGATCCCGCGCTGCGCGATAATGTGCGTGGCGTCGCGGTCATGGTGCACTTGCGCGAAGACGGAAACGTCTTCTTTCCTCCCCTCATAGAAGAGCTGCGCCGCTTCAAGCGGCTCGCCTCGGCGCCAGATACTCAGGGTTCGCGGATAGCCGGACTCGGTCAGCGACCCCTCGCCCATATCCGTCCCAATGAGAAGCGTATCGGCGTCGATCCAGTCTATATTGGATTTCGCCTCCGGGACCTCAAACCCTCCGCTAACGAATGATTTTGTCTCGATGTTGAACTCGCGCCAGTGGCCCGCGTCCTTTCCGCCGTCGGATAATTCGACCATGCAGCGCACATAGGCCGGCTCGAGGCAGCTGATAGAACCGGCGACCCAGTTCCGGCCTTCATCGCTCGCGAGCTCGTCATAGTCGATCACGGTCTCCCAGGCGGGATCACCCTTCCGATATGATTTCACCGGTGCGCGTCGCCAGACGCCGCGAACGTGAACCGCGTCTTGCCAGAAATTGTAGACGTGGCCGTTATGGATTTGACCGTCCGGTATGCGCGCCGCGGAGTTTAGGATCTCCTTCGCTTCTTCGAACATCGGCTTGAAACGGGCGTCGGCCTCGAGAACTGAAAGGCTTTCAGAATTTCGCGCCCGGACCCAATCGAGCGCCTTCGACCCTTCGACTTCTTCGAGCCAGAGATAGGGGTCGTTCTGCTCCTTCGCATGTGTAGCCGTCACGGTCAGAATCGCCGCCGATGCGGCGAGCGCGCAGATTTTGTTCATTCCGGGGTCCCTTCGTGAGCATTTTCAGGACAGCGCAGCGAGCAGTCCCATCCCAATACGATAGGCCTTTGTCTCAAATTCGTGCAACGATTGCATGGCGCGTCTTGCGATAAACCGTTCATGTTTCGCGACACAACGAGCGCACACCGAGCGCACACCGAACTCTCCTTAACCAAGATCGACGGCGGAATCACGGACGCGAGCCTCAGAATACTAAATTTTTAGAGAGGCGGTTAGCGAAGGTTTGAGTGACGGCACGTAGCCTGCAGTGACTGCGCCGAGGCAACCTTCACAGAGCCATGAAAATCAACAAGACAGAGCAGCGCCGTTACAGCCGCATCCCGCTCGATCTGCCTGCCAGAATCATCGTTAATGGGATCGACGAGTATGATGGGCGCCTGCTGAATATTTCTCCGGGCGACCTATCGGTCACTGTCAACGCCGTCGTCGTCAAAGGCGATGCGGCTGTCATTTACATCAGCGGTCTCGACGTTATTGAGGGACGGGTCGCCCGCACTTTTCCCGACGGCTTTGCCCTTTCCTTCCTGTTATCGCGCCGTCGGCGCGCGCTTCTCACCGAGCAATTGATGCTTCGCGCCAACCCGAATTTCGCGATCGGTCTTTCTGACCGCCGATCCGCGCCCCGTCATCCGATCGCAGAGCAGCGCATGGTATGCCGCCTGCCAAGCGGCTCGTCGCTCTTTGTTCGCGTTCTCGACCAATCCGTCGACGGCGTTTCAGTCGAATCTCCCAAAAAGCCGGCGGTGGGTACGGCCATTCATGTCGGCCGCCAACGCGCCATCATCTTGCGTCACACCCCGCGCGGCTTCGTCGCCATCTACGAACGCACCGTCACAGGCAAGGAAGACGCAGCAGCGCTTCTGCCGAAACTTCGCGCTGTCTGACCTCTCGTTCAGCCAAAATTACAACGAAGGGCGCGCAGCGTCTCCGCCGCGTCCTTGTTCTGGCGGCCGCTCCAGGTCAGGACGACGGCTGCGCCACAATGTATGCGCGCAAATTGTCAATCACTGACCGCGCATCAAAAGCCTGCGGATTATCGGCCGGCTTTGGACCCTTGTGCATCGTTACGAATGCGATCGCCGTATAGCGGGTGGATTCGCGCATCGTATAGTCGTCAAAATGGGATCCCCATCCCCAGCCGTAAGCATAATATGGAAACGCGCAACAATACGGTCCGTAGCCGTAATAATAGCGACCGTAGAACGCCGGGTTCGGGGAGGCCGAATAGCGCTTGTTGGCTTCGGTATCCTGTTCGGTCACAATGAAATAGTCGAATCCGCTTTCAATCGTCAGCTCCGCCGCCCGGTACAGGAGAAACGTCTCGACGGTTTCGCGCGTCGTAGAGGAATTGCCGCGGAACACGATGCGATAGCGTCCCTCCTCGATCTTCTGGTCGGAAAAACCGTAAGGGTTATTGCCAGTCGCCGGTCCATAGGGCGTCGATGTCGCGCATGCCGCGAGAAACAGCGTGACGCCTGCCGCCAATATCACTCTCAGCATAAAAAGCTCCTCAACCTGCCCTGTCGCCGATCACAATGCCGATCCGCCTCATTATATGGCGCCCGGCCCCGGAAAACAAAGGGACGGCGATCACCCAACCGGATCGCCGCCCGTCGGCTCGGGAGGCCATGATCGGATATGGATGTCCCGCTGCGGGAACGGGATTTCAATGCGGAGCTCATGAAGCCGGTCCCAAAGCGCAAGCATGACCTGGCTCGTCACGTTCGCAACGCCGTTCGCCGGATCGTTGATCCAGAACCGAAGGTCGAATTTCACCGAATTATCGCCAAACTCAACGAGGTTGCACATCGGCGAGGGCGTATTCAGAACCCGGTCGACCGACCCCGCCGCTTCCTCTGCGGCCTTCTTCACCGCTCTTAGATCGAGCGTCGCGTATGAGACGCCGAACTGTGCGTGAAGCCGGACCGTCCGGTCAGAATGCGACCAGTTGACAACGCCCTCTTCTATGAAGCGATCATTCGGAATGAGGTGTGACTTTCCGTCGCGAGTCTTGATCGTGACATACCGCGCATTCATCTCAGCGACCCAGCCGAAGGTCGGCCCCACTTCAACGACGTCGCCCGGCTTGATCGATTTGTCGGCAATCAAGGTGAAGCCCGCGAAAAAGTTTGAGATTGTCCTTTGCAGGCCGAGGCCGATCCCTAAGCCGACTGCGCCGCCGAAGATTGCGAGCGTTGCAAAGTTGAAGCCGACCAATTGCAGGGCGAGAAGAAAGGCCGCCGCCGGCGTCAGCACGTCGAGGATTTTGATGAGGAGCGCCTGAAGGGAAGGCGTGAGCTCGTCAATTGTCGAGATGCGGCTTTTGAGGAACCTGTTGACGAAGCTCGCCGCCCAGAACAGGACTGTGAATACGAGTGCGACGCGAACGAAGTCGAGCGCCGAGAAGGACGTTTCATTCTCGCCCTCGCCGCCAAGTGCAATCCGCACGCCGCCAAGATAGCCGACTGCTTCATCCAGAAGACCGGCAGCGTCCAGCGCGGCGATCGGCCAGATGACGTAAAACGCGACGCGGGACCAGAGAGGCGATCGAATGACAAGCGTGACCATCCGGATGACGATCCACGCGGCAAGGAGACTGACCGCGGCGGAAATGAGCTCTTTCGATCTATCCAGCGCGGGAAGGACGAGCGCAGCGCCCTGCCACACAAAATAAAGCGCGATCGGCGTGGCGATGTGGGCGAACGCATTCGCCGCGCGCCGTAATTCCCCATAGGGAGCGCGGGGCGCGATCTGAGACATGATGAATTTGCGCAGCTGCGGCCCGAACACCGCCGCCGGAATAAGCGCAACAGCGATCACGCCGATCTGGATTGCGACATCGACTGAGGAAAGCTGCGCTTTAAGCCACTCAATCAGCGCGTAAATTCTGTCATCAAGACCTCGCGCGCCGATCAGTTCCCCGATCGCCGATTCTCCGTCTGGCGGCGGCTCGCCTGCATTTGTCGGCGGGGTGTCGACCAGCGCTTTGTTCCGTCTACCTGGAATTTCTGGATAAGAACGCTTCTCGCTATCTAGCAGGCGGAGGCGCCGAAAACAAATCTTCACGCTCAGGCGGCTTCACGCAGCCGCAGCGCCAGGTTGCTAGTGCGGCCCGGGAGACACGCGCGTAAAATCGCAGCGGCGTTCGCGCTTCGCCCGAGGCGCAGACGGTTCGCCGCCTGTACGAGCGCGGCAGCCAGCGCCAGCGGCGCCATCATCGGCCGCCATTTGATCGCAAACAGAATCCGCGACCGCGTCATGTGGTAGTCTGCAAACGCCGACCGTTGCGACGCTTCGCCCGCTCGCGCGCGCCGGCTTTTCGACGCCGAGCCGTAGCGATGGTAGACGACCGCGCCCGGCGCCCATGCGGGCCTGTTCGGCGCGCCGCCGGCGAGCGCCCAGTCGGCCTCTTCGTAGTAGAGGAAATAGCGCTCGTCGATATAGCCGGCGCGCGCAAGATAATCCTTTCTGAATGCTATTGCGGCGCCGAGCGGATAGCTCATCCGCGCCTCGACGTCGCGCCGTTCCGGCATGTCGGCGATCGCCGCGCCGTCTCCGATATTTCGCCCGACAAGCAGTACGGGATGCATTTCGGCGCCGCCGAAACACTGGACGCGATGCGGCGGTTCAAACTCGACAACAGTCGCGCCGCACAAACCGACACGATCATCTGCAAGTCTTGCGGCGAACGCAGAGAGCGCGTCCGACGAGATGACCGCGTCCGGGTTTAGCAGAATAAATCGATCGATCCCCGGAATATTCCCGATGGCCCGCAGCCCCGTATTGCACCCGAATGCGAAACCTCCGTTGCGCGGCGAGCGCAAAAGTCGAAGCGCGCCCGGTCGCAGCGCCCCAATTTCGGCGAAATTCGGCGCTTTTTTTTCGATTGGCGACGACGGCGGCGACGTCTGGTGACTTTCAACGCAAGATATCGCCCGCTCGATATAATCTGCAGAACCGTCCGTTGACGCATTATCGACGATAACAGCCGCCGCGCCGCCGGCGCCGAGGAAACTCAATGCCGCATCGAGCGCCTCAGCGCCGCAATTGTAATTTACGATGACGGCGCCAAAGCGCGCTTCGTGATTCATGACGCCGCGTCTCCGCCGATAAACAGCGCGGCGGCTTCTTCTGACAGCGCGGCCGTGAAATCCCTCATGAACTGAAGATGAATATTGAAATTCTCCGGCGCTCCTCCGGCGCTCGAAATGCGGATGAGCGCGCTGTCGACTGGGGCGGCCGCACCCTTGAGGCGTCGCAAGGCGTTGTCGCTCGAACTTACAGTGAACCCTCGCCCCTCGCGCAGCCAATAACTCACCGCTTCACGCCGCGACGGGCTCTGCGTTTGAAGTTCGACGACGGCAACGGCCTTATCGCGGAGCGCCACCATTCTTTCCGATCGCGCGAGAATCTCAAATCCTTGCGACACGTAGCAAATTTCCGGCCGATGAAGGCGCACGGAATCGCCAAGCGGCGGCCCATAGGCGGCGACAAGCGTGACGACTCGCCCGAGCTCATCCTTATAGGCGCGAAAGACGACGGCTTCACCGGGCCCAAGTTCGGCTTCCGGCGGCAAGACCGCTTGCGAGACCTCGATTCGTCGCCAGGCCGCGAAGTCTTCCGGCATCATGGCGGAAAGGTCTGGCGCCCCAGGTTCAGCAATCGTCGCCGGCCTCAAAGTCGCAGATATTGCGGCCGTCAACGCCATGAGGCCGGCGGCGAAGATCATGCGAATCGACTGGGCGCTCACGTCGGTCGTCTCCGCGTGAAAATGGCGATCGTTGCGCTGTCGACGATGAATGTGAGCGTCAGGGCCGCCGCAAACATCATCAGTCCGGCGCCGTCATGCATGAATCCCTGACCCGCTTCATACCCGAAGAAAAGCGTAATCAAGGTCAACGCGGCGACGCGGAAAATGTTCGCGAGGATCGCAATCGGTATCAAAGAGGCGATTACGACGGCGTTTATACGCCAGTCGCCATGCTTGACCGCGTAGAGGTAGACCGCCCCGACAGCCGTCAGCGCGACAAGGGAGTTCAGCCCCGAACAGGCGGCGGCGACGAGAAGCTGGTAGGGGCCGGCGGAAATGACTGCTCCTGCATGCGCGACAGGAAGTCCAGTCGCATACAATCCTTCCGCGACGATACTCGACACAAGGATCTTGAGCGGAGCCGTCACCGCATCGACCGCCCAACCGGGCCAGATGACGAGATAAAGCGTCAACGCCAGGGGAAACCAGAGGCGGCGCAGGCCCGGCGCGCCGAAAAGCGACAGCACAACCCCGGAGGCGACGAAGGTCTGCGATGCGGAAAGAAAGAGGTCGGTCTCTGTTGCTGAACCTGCTGCGATGAGCCCGAGACCGAAAATGATCACGGCGAAGCCTGTCGCCTGCTCGGCCGCAGTCGGACGCTGGTCAAATCGTTCTGTCGCCAGCCGAACGCCCGCTGCTCCCGCAGCGATCGCCATAACGATCGGTGCGTGCGCGTTCTCATCCTGACGCCAAGGCCCCCGAAGGAAGTCGATGTAGATCGGCGCATAAAGAGCGACCGCAGCCGCACCGAGAACGAACGCCGGCGCCGCACTGAATAACCTGCGCAGGCTGGCCGCGTTTTCGGTTACACCGGCGAATGTCGCCATCGCCGTCCCCAATCAGCCGGCCAACGCCGCGCCGATCACCGTAGCGTCGACCTGGCGCAGGGCCGCATTGAGCGATTTCAGCTCCGTCAGCCTGTCGAAATTTCGACGAGTGACCACAAAGACGGATTGTGCGGCGCGCCAGATGAAATGCGCGTCGGCGATCAGCCCGACCGGCGCCGTCATCACAATTACAATGTCGAAGGCGCAGCGCAGATAGTCAAATGTCAGATTCAGGGTTTTAGCCGAGAGCAGTTCATGCCCTGTCGGGGTCGACGCGCCGGCGGGAAGAATGCTCAGGTTCGCGATGACCGTATGGCGGATTGCGTTGCGGATGTCGCATTCCGCCGCAAGCGTCTCACGAAGACCCGGTCCCGCATCGATGCCGAATATCCTCGAAAGGCGCGAGGCCCGCAAGTCGGCGTCAACGATTAAGACGCGCTTTCCGACCTGAGCGAAAGATGCGGCCATGTTGAGCGCGACGTGATCGGCCTCGCGGCATTTCCCGCTGCAGGCTATTGCAAACAGGTTGAGCTTGTCCGCCTCTTTGGACGTCAGAAGACGCGTGCGCAGAGCACGAAACTGTTCGGCTTCTCGCGATGCGGGGCGGCGCACAATTACCGCGTTCGCAGGAAGCCGGCCCTCGCCGTCGCACTCGCGAATAAATCCGTTTTGGACGCCGAGGGCGGTCTCGAAATCCTCCCTCGTGAGAAGGCCGAGCTTTGACGCGGCCTTTGCAAACGGCGCATTTGTCTGCCGTTGGAGATCATTGATTCTGTCGAGCGCTTCCTCATTGAGCTTGCCGAGACGGACAAGCGTCGCGCCAAGACGCTTGTCGCGATCGGCGCGCGCCTGCCGGTCTGCCGATTTCGGTCCCGGATGCGTCGACCGATTGACGAGAGAGCGTAGCGCCGCGGTCATGACGCCGCCTTGAATTGAAATCGCCGGCGGCGTCGCAGCGCGGGGGTTCCAACCGCACAGACGGTCTGTGTGCGGAAGCTGCGCGCTACGGCGTCAATGGTGCGAACACGGCCTTCCAGCAGCTCGATGAAAACGGCAATTGAGGCGCCAAGCACGGCGCCGGCGAAAGTTCCGATGAGAATGATCGCCCATTTTGGAGGCGTTGAAGGCTTAGAAGGCGGCGTCGCGCGGGCGAGAAGGAAAACGTCGATCGAGTCGATTCGCGATTGCAGCGATTCCTGCAAGGTTCGCGTCGTGACTAGATTATAGGTTTCCTGGCTCGCCTGCACCTTGTCTTCAAGGAGGTCATAGGTCTGACGCGTCTTTTGCATGTCGACGACCTCGTTCTTGAGGTTGGCGACCTGGGCTTCAAGCGCGGCGACGCGGCTGCCTGCTACGCTCGCGCGTTCCCGGATCGAGCTAAGGATGTCGCGCTCGAGCGCGGCCTTTTCCTTCGCCGCCTCTACATAGTCGGGGTATCTCGGCCCATACCGGTCGGCGAGACGGGCGACGAGCGGCGCGACGGCGACGAGGCGCTCTTGCGACTCGCGAGCCGAAGTCGCGTCGAAAGGCAGCGGGAAACTGATCATTTCACTGAGCGGCCTCGCCTCGGCCTGGCGCATCAGGGATTGCGCCTCAGCGAAGTCGGCTCGCGCCTGGCCGAGACGCTCTGTGAGCGTGGAGAGCTGGATTTCGGCCGCTTCGATCTTGTGCTGGCCGAGCGGCACAACGCCGGAATGCTCGCGAAACGCCGCAAGATCGCTCTGCGCGTCGGCGACATTATCCGCGAGCGCTTGCGTCTCGTCCGAGAAGCTTGCTGCGCGGCGAGCGGACTTGCGCTGCTTTTGGTCGAGAACGGTCGACATATAAGCGGATGCGAACGCATTCGCGATGCGCGCGGCCTGCGCAGGATCTTCGGCGCGAAAGCCGAGTTCGAGCGTGCTTTCAATTTCGTTCGCCTTGATCTCCAGGTCGCGCAGCATCTCATCAGCCACCCAAAGCCGCAAATCGTTCCCGGCGACCAGCTCGCCGCCCGTGACTTCACGCCAACGCTCCTCGAAATCAGAAAGGACGACGAAGCCTTCTGCCGAAAGACTTCTGATGACCTCAAGCGCGACGGTTCGGCTTGACGCTATCGCCGCCTGCTGGCCGAGATACTCGCCGACGCGCACACGCGGTTCGATCA
>CALKYG010000071.1 GCA_938003575.1 uncultured Alphaproteobacteria bacterium | reverse complement strand
GGGCACGTCGCTGGCGAACGCCGTAATGCTCGCCAACCGCATCCGCAGCGCCGTTGAATCACGGCGCCTCAAGAAACGCCGGACCGACGAAGATCTCGGCCTGGTCACGCTTTCGATGGGCGTTGCGTCGCTCCAGTGGGACGACACCATTGAAACAATCATCGAGCGCGCCGACAATTGCCTTTACGCCGCAAAGAAGCAGGGCCGAAACCGCGTCGTCGACGAAACGGCGCCGGCCGGTGCGGCGAACGACGGCGCCGCCGCCTGACGCTCAGCCGCCGCCGTAAACAGCGCGATAGGACTGAAGAACGTTCGCCAGAAACTCATTCTGGTCGACATCGCCGAGCGACCGGATCAGCGACGCTTCAGCCGCGCCCCCAAGCCGTTCCGCCGCAGACGAGGCGAAGGCGCGATAGCCGGCCCTGTCGCCCGCCAGCAGGAAAGCGGTCGCGGCGCGAACAGCGAGCGCGCGGTCTGATTTTTCGTCGAGAATACGCCGGCTTTCGAAATATGACGCGTAATCGCGCGCCGCTTCCGTCCAGGCGCGCCGGCTCCAGTTGATTTCGGCCCTGAGCTTCAGGTCTTCGTCCGCCGGCGCATCCGACAAGAGCGCGAGCGCGTTATCGCTCTTGCCTGACAGGGCGAGCGCTCTTGCCTCGATCCGCCGGCGACGCGCGTTCTCATCGGCGGAAAGACCCGCGATCCTCGTCGACCGGATGACGCGCAAGGCCGCCGCCGGATCATTGGCGGACAGGTGCAATTCCGCAAGGTCCGCCGCGACTCTCGCGCGGTCCCCTCCGCGCAGGCGCTTGAACACCTGATGGTCAAGGAGCTGCGCCGCCGGACAATACAGTCCGAGCGCCGCAAGTTTCGCCGATGCGTCGCGGATCAGCTTGTCGCCCTCTCCGCCGGGCGGCGCGTATTCGACGTTCTCAAAAAACAGGCGCGCCGCCTCCTTCGGATGAAGCCCCGTCGCGTCGTCGAACAGACGCGGAAGCGCCGCTTCAATCATGTTCTGCGCTTCGAGCGCCGCTGAAGAGTCCGGATAGCGGTTGACGATCGTTTCAAGCGCGCGAAACCCGCGGTCGAAATCATCGCCCGCGAGGCGCCGCCTGCCAAGCGCAAGCTGAAGATCGCGCTCGAACGCGCCGCCGCGCCACTCAAGCGACAATCGCTCCATCGCGTCGATGTCGCCCTCCGTGTCGAGCAGCGCGAGCCTCGCCCGCATCGACCATTCATTCACATCGCCGGACGCCGCACGGCGAAAGGCGGAAATGGCGGCGGCGTTGTCGCCGCGAGCCGCGCGCACTCTCGCCGCCAGGAAATTCGTCGCTTCACGCGGGATCGCCCCGGAGGCGCCGGACAGGACGGCGGCGGCGGCGTCGAGATCGCCTGTTTCAATCAGCGTTTCAGCTTTCGCGACGGCGAAATCCGCGCGGACGGCTCCCGTTGCGGACCGGGCCGGAATTGCAGCGAACGACTCGCGGGCCCTGTCGAACGCGCCGAGTCTTGCGAGCGATATCGCCAGCAAGGGATGATCCGGCGCCGCATCCTGAAGCCTTGCTGCGGCGGCGCGATAGCGGCCCATTCGATAGTCGCACTCCGCCGCGATCACCTGCGCCGGCCTTTCCGAAATGTCGCGGACCCGGGAATGCGCTTCGACCCACAAATCGTTCGCCATGTAAAAGCGGGCGAGATCGAGCACCGCGGGCAGGTCGCCGCCGGCCGCCGCTTCAAGGCGCTTTTCCTCCGCGGCGGCGAAACCCTGTTCCGCAATCTCGACCGCGATTGACGCGCGGTCGACATTGGAGGCGCCGGACGGCGCCGCGAACGTGGCGCAAGACCAGGCAAGCGCCATCGCCGATGCTGCGCCCGCTTTCCTGTTCATTGCGCGCCTGCGTCTGCGGGCGGCGTCTCGGCGGCCCGATGAGCGAGCGCGACCGTCAGCGCCGTCGCCTTCTCGGACGACATTTCCGCCAGCACCGCGGCGAGCGACTGCGTGCGCATGCCCGCTGCGACCGGAATGAGGATATCCGCATCGAGCGCCTCGAAGACGCGCGCCGCATCGCGGGGCTTCATCCGTTCATAGGCGTCGGAAAGGCGGCCGATCTCGTCGGCGCGGTCCTGCTTGCGATTGCTCTCCGCGAGCGCGATCTCTTCCTTTTCCCGCCGCAATGACTTGATCGACGCTTCAATGCGAAGCTGTGCTGCTTTCAGGACGCTTTCCCGCGTGTCGAGTTCGGCTTCGCGCGCGTCGAGTTCTTCCTTTCTCGCCGCGAGCTGCTCAAGCAGGCGCTCGGACGTGACGCTGTGACCGGCGGGCGCGGCCAGAACCGGAGCGGGCGGCGATGCGGCCGCTTCCTCGGCGCCGGCCGACGAAAATGTCAGCCACAGCCCCGCCGCTTTCAGGGAGGCGAGAGCGAACAGCGCGGTCATCACGACCGGCGCAAGGCGCACTCTCTTCGCGCCGCCGACGTCTCTCATGCCGCCCTCCTCGGCTTGCGCGAGGCGCCGCCGAGTTCGCGCACGTCCCTGACGGCCGCTTCAATCCGCTCGGCGATGCGCTCTCCCGCCGACGTCATGACGGAAAGCTCCGTAATCAGCGCTTCGGCCCGTTTCGCCGCCGACTGAAGCTCCGCGCTGCGCGCGAGGCCGCCGGCCTCCAGCCTTTTCAGCGCCGCATCGGCGCGCGCCGACGCGTGATCAAACGCCGTCAGCGCGGATTTCAGTTCTTCCTGCGCCGCCATCAGCCGGCCAAGACGCCGGGAAATCACGAAGCCGCCCCCGGCCCCCGCAATGAGAAGCGCAATAACGACAAGATCGAGAACGGACGCCGCGTTCATGCCGCCTCCGTCGCCTCGGCGGCGTCTTTCGCGGATACGGCGTTTTCGAGTTTGACGGCGACGACCTGGCCGAGGCGCCCGACGCGCCCCCGCGCAACGGCTTTGTCGCCCGCCCGCAATTCGACGCGCGCATCGCCCGCAACAGCGAACGTCACCGTCTCGCCGGCCTTAAGGCCGGAAATCTCGCGAATCGTCATTGTCCGGTCGGCGAGCACCGCCCTGAGATCGACGCCGGCGGCCACGACCCCGCGGTGGAACTGTTCTTTCCAGATCTCATCCGCGGCGCCCGCCTCTCCAATGAAATCGCGCAGCAGCCGCGCGCGCACCGGTTCAATTGTCGCGTGGGGCGCGAGAATGGAGATCCGCGACGTAAGATCGTCAATCCGCACTTTGAATTTTGCGAGCGCGCAGACGCTCGCATCCTGGGCGACTGCTGCAAATCTCGGCGTCGTCTCTATCCTGTCCAGCGTGAACGCCGTCTCTGCAACGGCCGAGAACGCCTCGTCGAAATCCTCCGCGAGCATGGCGAGCATGCGGCCTGCGAGGCCGAGCTCGATGGCGGTCAGCGCCCTGTTGTCGAGACCGGCGCTCGACCCCCGGCGGCCCCCCAAAAGCAGATCGACCACGCCGTGCACGAGCACGCCGTCGGCGCCGATGAGGCCGTAGCCGTCAAGCAGCTTCGAGTGAATGACGCCGATGACGCCGGATACCGGCTGCGACTGGATGAAATCGCCGAATCTCGTCGAGGAGACATTATCGAGCGTGACTTCGACATTTTCGTTGGTGAGCTGGCGCAGGCTCGTCGACATAAGGCGCGCCGTCCGGTCAAAGATCACGTCAAGCATCGGCAGGCGCCGATGTGAAACGAGCGCTGAATTGATCAGCGCCTTCAACCCGGAACGGTCCTGGCCGTCTTCGCCGCCAAGATCGAAGCCGAGCAGATCGGAAAGAGGAGACTCGTCGTTCCAGATCACCTCGTCCGCTTCGCTTTTGCTGTCTTCGGCCGCCAATGCGTCCTCCTACTGAATGATGATCTCTTCAATGACGACGTCGCTGGCGGCGCCCGGCGAGAGCGGCAGGCTCGTCCGCTTCAGAAGTTCCGCTTTGATCCGCGCCGCGGCTTCCGTCCCGGCGAAATCGTCCGCCGACAGCTCGCGAAGAAAGAAGGCGACCCGCTCGCGAATGCGCCCCTCATTCGCTTCGATCTCGGCAAGCGCGACACGCTGATGGGCGTCGAGCGCATCAAGACG
>CALKYG010000070.1 GCA_938003575.1 uncultured Alphaproteobacteria bacterium | reverse complement strand
GTATTCAGACCGAAAACCAACAGGAGATAAAATTATGAAAACACTGATGAAATCAGCAATCGTAGCCGCCAGCGCGATCGCACTTTCGGCGGGTATCGCCTCTGCACAGTTCGACTCCGACCGAAGCAAGATTGAGGCGGTGCTACATTCCTACGAAACAGCGCTCAATGCGTCCAATACCGAAAAGGTGATGACGCTCTATCGGACGGACGGCGTTTTCATGCCTCAGCACAGCCCATCGCAAATCGGCATCGACGCCGTTCGCGGGGCATATGACCGCGTTTTCGAGGCGATCAAGCTCGATGTCGAATTTGAAATTGAGGAGATCGTCCAGGTAGCCCCGTCCTGGGCATTCGTACGGACCAACTCCGCCGGGTTCGTGACCATCAACGCGACGGGAGAGAAAGCGCCTGAAGCCAATCAGGAGCTTTTCATCTTCGAGAAGGGTGATGACAGCGAGTGGAAGATCGCGCGCTACATCTTCTCGACGACCAACCCGCCGCGCCAGTAAGGGAGGCATTCATGTTCGAAAATCTGACAAAATATATCGATGCTTCCGCGCGGGCGCTGATGGCCTTGATTTTCATCCTTTCGGGAATTGGAAAGATCAGCGCATTCGTGGCAACGCAAGGCTATATGGAGGCGTACGGCGTGCCTGGCGCTCTTCTTGCTCCGACTATCGCTTTTGAACTCGGTTCGGGATTGCTGATACTTATCGGCCTTGGGACACGCTACATCGCGTTCCTGCTGGCGGGATTCTGTGTTGTCAGCGCGTTGATTTTTCACCGCGACTTCGCTGATCAGATTCAACAGATCATGTTTCTGAAAAATCTCGCCATGGCGGGTGGCTTCCTGCTTCTTGCCAAAGTCGGGGCGCGGGGCTTGAGCATTGATGGATTGCTGTCCTCGCGCAAAGGCGTGTGATTATGGCGCGCCTGATGAAAGCAGCCTTCATTTATGAGGCGGGATGGCCGGAGGTTCTCAAAATCGAGGATCGCCCGGTTCCAAAAGCGCAACATGGGCAAGTCCTCATCAAGGTCATGGCGTTTGGATTGAACAGATCTGAACTATTCACGCGCCAGGGTCACTCGCCTGGGGTAGCGTTTCCGCGTGTCCTCGGAATTGAAGCCGTAGGCGTCGTAGAAGATGCGCCAGGCGACGAATTCGAAAAAGGCGCAGTAGTCGCGACCGCCATGGGCGGCATGGGCCGTGCGTTCGATGGAGGATATGCGGAATATACCTGCGTTCCTGCATCGCAGGTGCAGAAGCTCGAAACAACGCTTGGTTGGGAAACGCTCGGCGCTATTCCGGAGATGATGCAAACTGCCTGGGGCTCATTGTTCAAGTCACTGCGGCTGGAAAAAGGCGAGCGCCTGCTGATCCGAGGGGGCACAACGTCAGTGGGCCTCGCCGCAGCCGCCATTGCGAAAAAGCACGGCGCTATCGTCGCCGCTACGACCAGAAAGCCGGAACGGGAAAAGCTCCTTCGCGATAATGGCGCGGACCAGGTCTTTATCGATACAGGCGAAGTCGCCGAACAGGTGCGTGAAGTCTTCCCCTGCGGCGTCAACAAGGTGCTTGAACTTGTCGGCGCGACGACGCTCAAGGATTCGCTGCGCTGCGCGAAGCCGAAAGGCATCGTCTGCATGACCGGGATGGTGGGCGATAAATGGTCTTTCGAAAATTTCAGCCCGATGGAAGCGATCCCGACCGCCGTCAGCCTTACGACCTATGCCGGGAGCGCTGATGATTTCATCCGCACGCCTCTTCAGGAACTGGTCGAGCAAATTCAAGACGGAAGCTTAAAGATTGCCGTCGGCAAGGTGTTTGGGCTCGATGATATCGTCGAAGCGCATCGATGCATGGAGGAAAACCGGGCCGGCGGAAAAATCGTGGTTGTAACGCCAGCTGCCCTGGAACACAGCTGACATCGCACGCAGCGCCAAGCTCTGCTGCCTGTCGAGACGACGTACAGCTAAATCGATACAGCGAAACTTTTTGTAGAAGTCGCTACGAAGATTTTCGACACCGACAGATAGAAAGGCGGGCTTTCGCCCGCCTTGTTGAGATTTGCATGCGGCCCTGTCATGCGTCTTTGTGCGCCTCGCTCAGAAGGTCGTCTTCATGCCTAACCGGCAGCAGCAGCAAAACGCCGTCCCTAAAGTCAGCTGGGATGATTGTGAACTTCGCAATGAGGCCCTTATCCGGATCGGCCCGGTGGAAACACGCCCCGATTTCGACGGGATAGCCGAGTGTCGCCTGTCCGTTTTTATCCGTGCCGGTGCGCGGCGCGAAACCAAGACGGAAAGCCGGACGGTTTGCGGTAGATGCTGATTTGATCGTCATGATGTTGGTTCTTTCGGTTGGGACCGGAGGAATTTCCGATCCGTGAAACCGAAAGCGCGGGACCAGACCGCCGAGCTGTCCTCACCAACACGGAACCTCGGAGCGGGCCGGTGATGGATCAGGCCGCACGTCAGCGCATCGGCGGAAGTCCGGCAAGGTTCACATTTGGAATCGGAATTTGCTTTGCTTGGTCCCTCTTCCCGTAAACGGACTGTTCATCGCGCGCTGCATCACGCTGCAAGCCTGTGCCGATCCATGGCGCGTTTGAGCGTGTTGTAGGAAACGCCAAGGCATCGCGCCTCTCGAGCAATCGGATTGCCGTTCGCTATTCGGCCTTGAGCCGGGCCTCACACCCGGCCCTTATCTTTTTTGGTGAAGCGCCGCCCTCCGATCGATAGCGCAAAGAAACGTTCATACTCTGGATCAAGCGGGCCCAAATCTCTCATGTCAATTTGCGTGAAGAGAGCCCGTTCTACCGCCCACTTAATAACGTCATCAATTTTTTCCGCATCTGATGCAAAATAGTATTTCAGATATTCCGAACGACGGTATTGGGCGAACATAAGAATGTATCGCGTCAAAACATCGATATTAATATCTTGAATGATCGCATCTCTGCGTGCGGCCCAAAGCACTTTGAACCAATTCTCAATCCGATGAAGCGAGTCCGTTGAGACGCGTGCGCCGTTTGCGCGGACCAACACATAACGCCGACCACCGTTCAAGATTGCATAAGGCCCATATTGCGTCAGCCATTTCGAAATATCGCTTTTCCCTTGAGCGAATCGTTTGAGCGCGCTAGCGCCAAACCATTGCTCTTGGTTGAGAACAGACCGTAGACTAAACGAGCCTTCCAAATTC
>CALKYG010000069.1 GCA_938003575.1 uncultured Alphaproteobacteria bacterium | reverse complement strand
CGCCGGTGACGGGCCTCTTCGCTCTCGAAGCGAATTCAAGCCGCTTTGATCTCAGAGGCGAGATCGATCATTCCCTGACGCAGCGCAAAACGGGCGCCGGCGAATTGCCGACCGATCGGTACACCATGTACAATCTTTATGCGACAATCCGGCCGACAGGAGAGGATAGCCCGATCGCCATCCGTCTCGCTGCGCAAAATCTGTCGAACGAGGATGCGCGCCTTCATACGTCCTTCCTGAAGGAAATCTCGCCGCTGCCTGGCCGCAATTTCAAGGTTTCGGTACAGGGGTCGTTCTAGACGCTGCGCCGCCGCACAGCGGCGGCGTTTCAAATGTCTGTATGAGCTCAGCTGACTTTTAGATTTGTCGCGGCTGTCTTTCCGCGCTCTTCCGAGAGATCATAACTGACCTTCTGCCCGTCATTCAGGTCGTTCAGCCCCGCTTTCTGAACGGCGGTGATGTGAACGAACACATCCTTTCCGCCGTCGTCGGGGGTTATGAAGCCGTAGCCTTTAGTGGCGTTGAACCACTTCACTTTTCCAGTCGCCATGCGTCTCTCCCATAAGCGCGGCGCGATCGGGGATCGCGGCGACCAAGCCTGGAAGTTCGCTGGACAACGGCTGCAGGCGAAGTCAGGGAATTCAAGCCAACGTCGCATCGGAAGTAAAATAGCGCGTCCGATAGACGTCAAGCGGAATCCCGCCCTCTTTCATTGCTCCTGCATCGGCTTCGGCGAGCCGGGAGACGTCAGCATCAGCGGCTTTTTCCCTTTGTTCTCAATGCGGTTTTCCGAAAGCGCCGGCGCGAGCCGAGTGTCGTTTCGCAAGAAGACGCCGCCGTCATAGTGATTGATAATCTCATTGCCGCTAACGACGAGCCGTTTCGCCGCGCCGCCTCGGGAGAGGTCGTAATTGACGATTGCATAGTTCTCCGCGTCGGCCGACTGGATAAATCTGTTGTTCTCTATGGTGACGTCGCCGCCGCGCGAAACATCGATGGCGTAACTCGGCCGCCCATAGGCGTCGTCCATGACGCTGTTGCGGACAATGGTCGCCGCTGCAAGGCTCTTGATATGGTGACCAATCCGCGTCCCGACAAAACGGCTTGCATTGACGTCAAGCCGCCCGCCGCTCGACACATAAATACCGTGCGACTGGCCGTCGCCGAAGCCGCTGTCGATGAATTCGGAGCGGGTGATCGTGATGGCCCCGTCCGCATTGCCTGTCGCAAGGACGCCGGTCTCGTTGCCGATGAATTTGCAGTTCACAATCGACAGATTGCGTCCTTCGTGCCGGATGCCGGCGCCGTTCCGGTCCCACGATTTCGCCCCGACGAAAGTGATATTCTCGACCTTAAGATCGACCCCCGTCAAGGGAACGAGGATTCCCTTCTCCGTCGTTTCCGCCGACCTGAACACGGCGCCGCCGCCAGGGTCGCCGCTTAAGGTGATGCTGCGCGAAATCTGGACGTCGGTCAGGTCGTAATCGCCGGCCGGAACTTCGATGACGGCGCCGGCCGGCGCGCGTGCGATCTGCTGCTTCAGCCAGTCGCCGTCGCTGGCCGCCGCCCGGGAACTGCAGGCGGCGACTGCGGCAAGCGTCATGATAAGAAGTATACGGATCACTGCAGCGCTCCCTTCGTCATTTCCGCCGCTCGCCGAATTGCAGCGGCGAGCTGATCAGGCGGCATACCGCCGGAAAAGCCGGTTCTCTCGTTGACGATGAATGTCGGCACGCCCATGACGCCGGCTTCGCGGAAAGACGAGGATTCCGCCTCGATCATACCGGCGTCCTCCGCCGATCCGAGCGCCGCGGCTGCGAGGTCCTTGTCGATCCCGGCCCCTGCGGCGAGCTCCACCAGGATTTCGTCGCGCCCGATATCGCGCAACTCGTCCCAAAACCCGCGGTAAATCGACAGCGCCGCACTCACCTGATCGCCGGTGAAATGCGCCAGCCGAATGATCTGGTGGGCCTTCACCGTATTGGGAAGGATCGTCGGCGCGGAAGGATCGAAGTCGAATCCGCTGGCGCGCGCATTTTGCCGGATCGCCTCCCGAGCGGCGGCGAGCGCCTCCGGGTCCGGGAATTTCTCCCGGTAATACTCGTGCCGGTTCACGCCGCCGCGCGGAAGGCCTGGATTAAGCTGATAAGGGCGAAACCGCGGAACGATCTCATAGTCCGGTGCGAGCCTGTCGCGGCTGACCAGAAACGATTTCACTCCGACATAACACCACGGGCACACAATGTCAGAGACAATATCGACGACAAGCCGGGATTTCGTCATTTGCCGAAGCCTTTCAATCGCTCCGCCGAATCGTCGATCTCAGGGAAGTCGAAGCCGACTTCGCCGGCGAGCGCATCTTCAAGCGGATGCATTTCTTCATGAAACGCATAGAGCTTCTTGTAGGCGCTGACGGCGCCTCTGCTTGCCGCTGCGATCATTTGCGCGCAAGTCGCAACATGAGCGTCGAGCGCAGCCTTATCGGCGAGCGCTTCGTTTGCGAGATTCCAACGCGCCGCATCGGCTCCGGTGAACGTCCGGGCGGTGTACGAGAGTTCGCGCGCGCGGCGCACGCCGACGGCGCGGGCGAGATTCTGGCTCATGCCCCAGGTTGGCCTCAGACCCCATTTCGCATGAGTGTCGCCGAACCTCGCGTCCGCCGTGGTGAAGAGGAAATCGCAATGAAGCGCAAGTTCGAGAGCGCCGGTGAAGCAGAACCCGTGGACTTTCGCGATTACGGGAACAAGGCAATGCCGGATCGCCGCGGCCGCTTCAAAAGCTTCGCCGTCGAACTCAGAGCTGATGCGGCCCGCAACCGGCGTCGCACCCTGGAGCATTTTCAGATCGACGCCGGCGGAGAAGGCGCGGCCTTCTCCTTCAAGGATGACCGCGCCGACCGATTGATCGCGGCTTGCCGCGCGAATCGCCGACGTCAGCTGGCGCAACAGCTCGGGCGAGAATGCGTTGAGCGCATCCGGGCGGTTGAAGGCGATAATCCTGACGCCGCCCGCTCGGGTTTCCTTGATCATCGACATGGTATTATCTGCCTTTGACGCGATTTGATTGCGTTCCGTTGTGCGCGCCTAAGAGCGTAGACCGCTCCCCGCTGAATTTGAACGCGTAATTCGGCGATTGGACAATTCGCGCCCTTGGCCTTGACCCGGCGATGCCCTAAACGCGGCTTCGCGCGCCGCGCCTCGGTCTGTGGCTCATGGGCATGGACCTTGCAGCGCAATTGGGCGGCGAGAGTTAATGATGAATGATTCCGGCGCGCCGCCGGGACGCTCGCAACGGGGAATAGGCCATGGCCGCAGGGCAAAGCGCTCGAAAAAAATGGGTTTACGGCTTTGGCGCTGGAAAATCCGAAGGGGAAGCGTCGATGCGGAATCTCCTCGGCGGCAAGGGAGCCAATCTCGCGGAAATGTCCAATCTCGGACTGCCGGTGCCGCCCGGATTCACGATCACGACTGAAGTGTGCACTGCCTATTATGCCGATAATCGGAAATACCCGGACGGTCTGGAGGCCGAGGTCGACGCCGCGCTGAGCAAGGTCGGCGAGCTCGTCGGCAGGAAATTCGGCGATCCGGAGAACCCACTCCTAGTTTCGGTCCGCTCCGGCGCGCGGGCGTCGATGCCGGGAATGATGGATACGGTTCTGAACCTTGGACTGAACGACAGGACAGTTGAAGGATTGGCCGCTTTGTCGGGCGATCCCCGTTTCGCCTATGACAGTTACCGCCGCTTCATTCAGATGTATTCGAACGTCGTCCTCGGTGTCGACCATCACCAGTTTGAAGAGATTCTCGAGACCTTCAAGGAAGAGCGCGACTATTTCCTCGATACGGAGCTCAACGCGGCCGATTGGAAGGCCATAGTCGAAAAATACAAGACCGCGGTCGCCGGCGCCCTCGGCCGCGATTTTCCGCAGGACTGCAAAGAACAGCTCTGGGGCGCTATCGGCGCCGTTTTCGGTTCCTGGCGGAATGACCGCGCCGAGGTTTATCGCCGGTTGCATTCGATCCCGGAAAGCTGGGGCACGGCGGTCAACGTGCAGGCGATGGTGTTCGGCAATATGGGTGAGACGTCTGCGACCGGCGTCGCTTTTACGCGCGATCCGTCGACGGGCGAGAATTGCCGTTACGGCGAATTTCTTATCAATGCGCAGGGCGAGGATGTCGTCGCAGGCATCAGGACGCCGCAAACGCTGACGAAGCGAGCGCGCGAAGCGATGGGCGAAACGGCGCCCTCGATGGAAGAGGCGATGCCGGATGCTTTTGCAAGCCTTTCCGAGATCTTTGAGACGCTCGAAAAGCATTACCGCGACATGCAGGACATCGAGTTTACGGTCCAGCAGGGCAAACTCTGGATGTTGCAGACGCGGAACGGAAAGCGCACGGCGAAGGCGGCTTTGAAAATCGCCGTCGATCTTTGCCGGGAGGGACTCATTTCCGAGGCCGAGGCGGTGATGCGCATCGACCCGTATTCGCTCGACCAGCTTTTGCACCCGACCCTTGATCCGAAGGCGCCGCGCGATCTTATCCTGTCGGGCTTGCCGGCTTCGCCGGGCGCGGCGTCAGGCGAAGTCGTTTTCAGCGCCGACGAGGCGGAGCGGCTCGCACAGGAAGGCCGCAAGGTCATTCTTGTGCGCGTCGAGACGAGCCCTGAAGACATTCACGGCATGCACGCCGCTGTCGCCATCGTAACGGCGCGCGGCGGCATGACGAGCCACGCAGCCGTCGTCGCGCGCGGCATGGGTCGGCCATGCGTGTGCGGCGCGGGAGATTTGAGGATCGACCACGCAGCGGAGGCGTTCACCGTCGCGGGCCGCAAGATAAGAAAAGGCGAACTCATCACAGTCGACGGCGCCGCGGGCAAGGTGTTCGCGGGGAAGGTTTCGACCATCGAACCGGAGCTTTCCGGCGATTTCGCAACGCTGATGGGCTGGGCGGACAAATACCGCCGCATGCGCGTTCGCGCAAATGCTGAAACGCCGCAAGACGCGCAGGTCGCGCGCAATTTCGGCGCCGAGGGGATCGGACTTTGCCGCACGGAGCACATGTTCTTTGACGCCGATCGGATTATCGCCGTGCGCGAAATGATCCTCGCCGAGGACAAGAAAGGCCGGGAAGCTGCGCTTTCGAAGCTCCTGCCGATGCAGCGCTCCGACTTTGAAGGCATCTTTCGCGTCATGAAGGGTCTGCCTGTCACCATCCGCCTTCTCGACCCGCCGTTGCATGAATTCTTGCCGCACTCGGATGAAGAGATAGACGAGGTGGCGAAAGCGTCCGGCATGGATGCGAAGAAATTGAAGGATCGCGCGCACAAGCTGCACGAATTCAATCCCATGCTCGGCCACCGCGGCTGCCGTCTCGGCGTTTCCTATCCGGAAATTTATGAGATGCAGACCCGCGCGATCATCGAGGCCGCCATCAGTGTCGGCGAGGAGACAGGCGACAGCGTCGAACCCGAAATCATGGTGCCGCTGGTCGCCGACGTTAAGGAATTGGCGATGATGAAGGGCCGCATTGACGCGATTGCGGCGGCCGTGCTCGCCGAGCGAAAAGCGGACCTCACTTACCTTGTCGGCACCATGATCGAGTTGCCGCGCGCGGCGCTCACCGCCGACGCCATTGCCGACCACGCGCAGTTCTTCTCTTTTGGAACGAACGACCTCACCCAGACGACGTTCGGATTGTCTCGCGACGATTCCGCCTCGTTCCTGCCGGACTATCTGCGGGCCGGGATCTTTGAAAAGGATCCCTTTGTGACGCTCGATCAGGCCGGCGTCGGCGCGCTGGTTCAAATCGCGTCAGAGAAAGGCCGGTCGGCCCGTCCCGGATTGAAACTTGGCGTCTGCGGCGAACATGGCGGAGACCCTGCGTCGATCGAATTCGTCGACCGGGTCGGTCTCGATTATGTGAGCTGCTCGCCTTACCGCACGCCGATCGCCCGGTTGGCCGCCGCCCAGGCGTCTCTTGCTGCAACGCAAAAGAAATCAAGCCTGCACTGAATGGAATCAACGCCCCGTAAGGTTGCGAAATTCTTTCTTCTGACAAAAATACATTAGAAAACATAAGGTTAATTCATATCAACCGAACCGGGCTGGGGCCCATTTTTAATTTGCGCCGGCCCGTTTCGGGCGCCATATTCCAGCCAAAGGCGCGCCTTTGGGCGCGTCTTTTGCTTCCCTTGGGAAGCGCAATGAGAGTGAGCCGGCCGCAAAAGGCGTCGGTTACGAGAGCGTGGAGAAGAGAGCCCGGTCCCGAGGGCTGCGCCCATTGGGCGATGCAGGCGGGAGCGGGTGTTGATTTGAACGGGCCTATCGCGGGGGTAGGCGTAACTAGGACGGACAGGCCTCTTATGGGTCAAGGGCGACACTTCATTCCGGATATCAGCTGGACGGTGCGAAGCCTTCTGGCGACCGCCGGCGTCGCCATCTGCATTATGATGACGGCGATGAGCGCGACCGCGTCGGTCAAGCGCAATCAGGCGGCGCGCGCAGCGGCGCTTGAGGTCGCGGACGAAGCGCAGCTTGTCGCCGATTTTGCGACGTTCCTTGCGGACGAAACTGCGACGGCCCGCCGGGCCATGTCGTCGCCGCGCCTCAAGCCGGCGATTTCGCCGGCTGTCATGATCGCGGACGGAGCGCCGATCGCGGATCTCGTCGATTTCGACTTTTCCACCGTCGACCTAGCCCGGATCGATGCAAAGGAAC
>CALKYG010000068.1 GCA_938003575.1 uncultured Alphaproteobacteria bacterium | reverse complement strand
CTCCGTGATCATCGAGAATGACGCCCGGCGACGCGCTTTCAAATTTCTTTGTCAACTCGTCGATCGACTCGCGTCCGGCGGCGTTCAGCCTCAGTTCGATGAGCGCCGGCACATTCAGCGAATCCGCGTTGCCCTTTCCAAGCCAGGGCTCAAGCAATTTACCCGCTTCTCTTGAATCGATCACACGATACTCTGCGACGCCTTCCGTCTCGTCGAGAATTTTTACGGCCGTTGCGAGTCGCGATTCAATTTCCTGGCTGTCGGCTCCCTTCACCTGCACGGTGACCGAGGACTTTAGCTTTTCGGTCCACGCGTTCGATGCGACCGCGATCACGATGAAGGCGGCGAGGGCGAGGCTTGCAAGCGATGAAATGACCGCGATGACGGCGGTGAGCGGCGCTCCGCCGGCGCCCGCTTCGGGCAGCAACGGCGCGCGCGTGAGCCGCCGAAACAAGGACGCGCCGCCGCTCTTGCGCTTTTCCGCCGTGAGGTCTTCCGGACGTTGGGGCTCAATCGCGCCCTCGATCCCTGAAACGCTGCTCATCGTGTTCTCCCGCGCGCGCGCGGCGCGCGCGCATCGTCATAGAGCCGGCCTGCTTCGAGCCGCATCGTCTTCTTGTCCAGCGCTTCAACGAGCTGAAGGTCGTGCGTCGCCACGATGACCGCAGCGCCAAGCCTGTTCAGCTCGACAAAAAGCTTCATGATTTTTTCACCCATTTGCGGATCGACATTGCCTGTCGGCTCATCGGCGAGAATGAGGTCCGGTTTCGAAACGAGAGCCCGCGCAAGCGCCACACGCTGCTTCTCACCGCCGGACAGCGTCTGGGGCAGGGCGTCCATTCTTGAGCCGAGGCCGACCCAATTTAAGAGTTCCCTTACGTCTTCCCGGTATTGCTGTTGGTTAACACCCGCGACTTTCATGGGCAAAGCGACGTTTTCGAAGGCTGTCAAATGGTCGAGCAGGCGAAATTCCTGGAACACGACCCCGATGCGGCGCCGCAGGGGCGGCAACGCGTCGCGTTCCGCGTTCGTCACATCGTCGCCGAAGAGCGTCATGCGCCCGCGGGTCGGTCTCAGCGCGAGATATATCAGCTTCAGGAACGACGTCTTCCCGGCGCCGGACGGCCCCGTCAGGAATCGAAATTCGCCTTCATTCAGGGAAAAACTCAAATCCTTGAGGCATTCAGGGCCGCCGTCATAGGCAAGGCCGACCTGTTCAAAGCTGAGGATCACAGGGTCCCGTCCATTCGTTCGCTCGCGCACGCCGCAACGCCGGTCCGTCCGCCAAGCCATGATTCTGCGCGTCCATGATAATCACCTGTCCGAATTGCGCTACGCGCTATGACGTCGACGACCGCCGGTTTTCACCGGAGGGCAGGTCCGTTCGATGCGCGGAATGCGACGAAAGCTGGTTCGTGCCGGCGCCGCAGCCGATTGAAGATTTGGTGCCGCTTAAAAAACAGCAACGCGTTTACGACGAAGAGGAGTCCCGCGAAAGGCCTGAACCGAAAGGCGAGGACCGAAGCTGGCGCGACGACGCGGTTGAGGAGAATGTGGAGGAGCCCCTTTTCGAGGCCGCCCCGTCCCGGTCAGCGTCGAAAAGCAGCCCGAAGGACCGCTTTCCGGATGAAAAGCGGCGCCGGACGAATGCCCGGGCCGAAGAGCGCGAAGGGCCGGCCCCCAAGCGCGCCGCCGAGCCGCCGCCGCTCGTTCGGGACAAAAAAGGCCGGTTCGTCAAGATGAGCGCCGACGAGCCGGAAATCGTTCCGCCGTCATTTGCGGATGACAACGACGATTATCGCCCGTCCCGGCGCGATGAGAAACGCAGATTCGGCAAGGCGGACGATGAACGCGAAGACGGCGAAGCGGAAAGAGGCCGCGGACGGCGCGACTGGCGCGGTCATGACAAGTCCGATCGCCAGGACCCGGAGCGCCATGAGAGGGCCGGGCTTCGCGCCGACCGGCGGCCGCGCGGCCCCGCCGTCGTGGACGCGGATTTTGAAGACGTCGATGCATCGCCTACGGACTATTATGACGACGCCCTGTCAAAAGGGTTCGGCCGCAAGGCGCGCGAAGATCGCCGCCGTCAGACGGCTCTCGCCCGGCTTGAAGATCTTGAGCCGGTCGCCGAAAGAATCTTCAATGAAGAATTCTTCACCGCTCTGCGGGTCCAGCCGAAGGAGCTTGAACGGGCGATTCGTAAGGCGCGCCGCCGGGCGGAAGCGCGGGAGAAGAACCGGCTGACCCCTCTTAGAGCGATCGGCTGGTCTGCCTGGGTCGGCGCCGTCGCCGCGTGCGCATTTGTCGCTTATTCCTATCGCAACAATATCGTTGCGATGTTCCCGAACGCGAAAACCGCTTATGAGGCCGTGGGCATTGAAGCGAACCCTTACGGTTTGAAAATCGAGGGCGTGACCCACCGCGTCGCCATGTCGCCGGAGGGCCCGGTGATCGAAATTCTCGGCCGCCTGCGCAATGAGGAGAAAGCCGAAGTGGCGCCGCCGATGCTTCAGGCTGAAGCGCTCGGCGCCGACGGCAAGGTGTTGTCCCGCTGGACCTTTGCGGCGCATGCGTCAAAGGTTCGGGCGGGTGAGACCGCCGATTTTTCGACGCGCGCGCCCGCCCCGGACGGGGTCAGCGAGGTTCTGCTCTCCTTTGCGCCGGCCCAGGGGGTCAAGGTCTCTGTCGGCGACCTCCTGAAGCCCCAGAATTGAGGGCGTTGAAATTCGCGAGCCAGGCGTTAAACCCCGCTGATGCGAACTCTGCACTCCGAAGAAGCCGTCCGAGAACGAATCAATGCGCTTGCCGCTGAAATCGCCCGCGCGATGCCGGGCGATTTCCTGATGGCGCCGGTGCTGACCGGGGCCTTCGTTTTCGCCGCCGACCTTCTGCGGGCGCTGCACCGCATCGGCTGCGATCCCCATGTCGATTTCGTTCAGCTGTCGAGCTATGGCGGCGCGCGCGCGTCATCCGGCGTCGTGACGCTGCTGAAAGATTTTTCGGTTCCCCTGGCCGGCCGCTCGGTGCTTCTGATCGACGACGTGCTGGACACGGGAAGATCGCTGCATTTTGCCAAGAACATGGTCCTCGATCGCGGCGCGCGGGAAGCGAAAATCGGCGTGCTCGTTCGCAAGGCGACAGGGCGGAGCGCCGATATCGAGGCGGACTTTGTCGGCTTCGAGGCCGCCGCGGAGGATTTTATCGTCGGATACGGCATGGACGATGACGGCCGCACGCGAGGACTTCCCTTCATCGGCGTCGTTGATTGAGGCTATCCCCGTCGGGACGCGACGACCGGCGTTTCATCCCCGTCCAGCGCGCGCTCTGCGATCGGCGGCGTCAGCGGATTGTCGCGCAACAG
>CALKYG010000067.1 GCA_938003575.1 uncultured Alphaproteobacteria bacterium | reverse complement strand
GTCGGTTCTGGTTGCGACGACGGCGTGCACGGTCGAGAACCGGGCCCGCGCGCCGGGCGGCGACGACCCGAAAGTGTTTTCCGATCGCGCGCGGGCTGGCGATCCCTTCTTCGAGATCGAAACGGGCGCGGACGGAAAGACGCTGATCACGCTGCCGAAGGCGGGGGAGGACGGGGTCGCTCTTCGCGCCATTCATGCGGCGGGACTGACCGCGGGGCTCGGGTCGAACCCGGTCGGCCTCGATCGCGGCTATTCCGAGAGCGGCCGCGTCATCGCATTCCGGCGCATCGGCGCAAAGGTCGTCATCGAGCAGGAAAACTGGGCCTACCGCGCGAGCGCCGACAACCCGCAGGAGCGTGACGCGGTGCGGCAGTCATTCGCGCCGTCCTTCCTGTGGGCGGGCGAGGTTGCGGATGAAAACATCGACGGATCGTTCACCGTCGACATCTCGTCCTTCCTGACCAGCGACATCCTCGATCTTGAGGGCGTTCTTCGCGGTTCAGGCCAGGGCGACTATTCAATCGATGCGGCGCGCAGCTTCGTCGATGCGGAGTCGGCGCTCGCCTTTCCCGACAATGTTGAAATCGACGCCTTCGTCACGCTCGCCGCCGGCAAGGCCGGCGGGGAGGTCGCCGCGACCGCCGCGAACGGAAGGGCCTTCACGCTGACGCAGCACCATTCCTTCGTGCGCCTTCCTGACGACGATTACACGCCGAGACTTTTTGATCCGCGCAGCGGCGGCATCGACATTCCGTTCCATGATTTCAGCGCCGGCCTCGATGAGCCGGTGCTGCGGAAATATGCGGCGCGGTTCCGCCTTCAGCGCAAGGACCCTGCGGCGAAATCGGGACCGGTCAGGAAACCGATCGTTTTCTATGTCGATCCGGGCGCGCCCGAGCCGGTCCGGCAGGCGCTGATCGACGGCGCGAAATGGTGGGCCGACGCTTTCGAGGCCGCGGGCTTCAAGGACGCCTATCGCGTCGAGCTTCTGCCGGAAGGCGCGCATCCGATGGATGTTCGCTACAACGTCATCCAATGGGTTCACCGGCGGACGCGCGGCTGGTCCTATGGCGGCGGCGTCGTCGACCCGCGCACGGGCGAGATGATCAAGGCGCATGTCGTTCTGGGCAGCCAGCGGGTGCGTCAGGACCGGATGATTTTCGAAGGTCTCGCCGGCGCGGCGAAGACGGGCGGCGGCGCGCCCGACGATCCGGTGCAGCTCTCGCTCGCGCGCATCCGCCAATTGTCCGCGCATGAAGTCGGACACACGCTCGGCTTTGCGCATAATTTCGCGGCGAGCGCCAATGACCGCGCGTCGGTCATGGATTATCCGGCGCCGCTCGTCCGGCCGACGCCCGCCGGCGATCTCGATTTTTCCGGCGCCTATTCCGTCGGCGTCGGCGAGTGGGACAAGGTTGCGGCGGCGTGGCTCTATACGGAGTTCGCCGACGGCGAGGATGCGGCGGCGCTCGAAAAGATCATCGCCGGCGCCTATGCGAAGGGCCTGCGCTTTGTCGACGATGCGCAGGCGCGCGGCGTTGAAAGCGCCCATCCTTTCGGCGCCGTCTGGGACAACGGCGCGGACGCGGCCGCAGCGCTCGCCGAGACCATGCGCGTGCGCGAAATCGCGCTGTCGCGGTTCGGCGACGGCGCGATCAGGACGGGGCGGCCGACGTCGGACCTCAAGGCCGTGATCGTGCCGGTTTATCTCTATCACCGCTATCAGGTCGATGCGGCGGCGAAGCTGATCGGCGGTTACGAGTTCCGTTACGCGGTGAAGGGCGACGGCGACGCGCGTGCGCGGCCTGTCGCCGCCGACCGCCAGCGGGCCGCCCTCGCAGCGCTGGTCGCGACGCTCGATCCGGCGGCGCTCGATCTTCCCGACGCGACCCTCGACCTGCTGACTCCGGAAATCAGCTCTTTCGACGGACGCGCCGGCGCCGCCGAGCTGTTCGCAAGCGACACCGCGCCGATGTTCGATCTCCTCGCAGCGGCCGACGCCGCCGGCGGCAAGACGATGAGCGCGGTTCTGAACCCGTCGCGGCTCGCCCGTCTTGTCGAGATGGAGCGGCGGGGCGGCGACGCGCTCACAGTCGCTGACGTTTTCGATGCGCTCGAGACGCGGCTGTTCTGGACGCCGGCGGAGGGGCGTCATGCGGAGATCGCGCGCCGCCTCCAGGCGCGGTTCATCTCTATGCTGATCGAAATCGCGTCAGGGGGCGCGACCTCGGCGGAATCGCAGGCGGCGGCCGTCGGCCTCGATTACGGCGGCGGCCAAACCGCGTCGCCGGAAGTGCGGCTGCGCGCGAACGCCTATCTCAGGTCTCTCGCCTCGCGCCTCGGCGCGTCCCCCGTCGACGGCCTCGGCGCCGACCGCTCGCACCGCGAGGGCCTCAAGGACATGATCCTTGCGCATCTGGCGCGGCCGGCGCCGGCGATGATCCCGTCGGCGCGAGCGGCGCGGGTTCCGCCCGGAAGCCCGATCGGGTCATCGGCCGAGGCGTGCTGGTTTTGCGATTTGTAGCGCCGGCGCGGCTGCGCCGGCCTTTGTTCGAGATGCGCAGGCAGGGCCGCGCCGCGCGAATTGCGCTTTGGCCCCTTCCGCCCTATGGAGGCGGCGCCGACGCCACCCCCCGGACCGAACAATGACAGCCATCACGCCCCAGATCGTCGCCGACCACGGGTTGAAGCCCGACGAATACGAGCGCATCAAGGAGCATCTCGGCCGCGAACCGAACCTCCTCGAACTCGGCGTCTTTTCCGTCATGTGGTCGGAGCACTGCTCCTACAAATCCTCGCGACGGCACCTGAAGAAACTGCCGACCTCGGCCCCGTGGGTGATCTGCGGACCGGGCGAGAACGCCGGCGTGATCGACATCGGGTCCGGGCCGGACGGAACAAAGCTCGCCGCCGTCTTCAAGATGGAAAGCCACAACCATCCGTCTTTCATCGAGCCCTATCAGGGCGCCGCGACGGGCGTCGGCGGCATCATGCGGGACGTTTTCACCATGGGCGCGCGCCCCGTGGCGAACATGAACGCGCTTCGCTTCGGATCGTGGGACCATGCAAAGACCCGGCATCTTGTCAGGGGCGTCGTCGCGGGAATCGGCGGCTACGGGAATTGCATGGGCGTGCCGACAGTCGGCGGCGAGACGAATTTCGACTCCGGATACAACAACAACATTCTCGTCAACGCGATGACGGTGGGCGTCGCCGAAAAACACCGCATTTTCTATTCCGCCGCGCGCGGTACCGGCAATCCGGTCGTCTATGTCGGCTCGAAGACGGGGCGCGACGGCATTCACGGCGCGACGATGGCGTCGGCTGAATTCGACGAGGCGTCGGAAGAAAGGCGCCCGACCGTCCAGGTCGGCGATCCTTTCACGGAGAAACTGCTGCTCGAAGCCTGTCTTGAGCTGATGGCGTCCGACGCGATCATCGCGATACAGGACATGGGCGCGGCGGGGCTGACCTCGTCGTCCTGCGAAATGGCGGCGAAGGGCGGCGGCGGCTTCGATCTCGATCTCGACAAGGTTCCCCAGCGCGAAGAGGGG
>CALKYG010000066.1 GCA_938003575.1 uncultured Alphaproteobacteria bacterium | reverse complement strand
TGGTTGTCGAGAACAGGAAATAGCTTTGATCGCGGCTCGCATCCGCTGCGCGCCGAAGTTCAGCGCCGCCCGGTCCGACAACGCGCCGGATGTAATGCCCAGTCGCCATGGCTGCGCCGCCAAGGTCGCGCGCGACATCCATCAAGTCGCGAAACTTCACCCGTTCGTTGCAACGAACGCAGGGGATAGGCGTCGCGCCGGCAAGATACGTGTCAGCGAAATCCTCCATCACGCTTTCCGAGAATCTGTCTTCATAGTCGAGCACGTAATGGGGGATGCCGAGGCGCTGCGCGACATCACGGGCATCCTGAATGTCCTGACCGGCGCAGCAGGCGCCCTTTTTCTGGATGGCGACGCCGTGATCGTAAAGCTGAAGGGTGACGCCGACCGCGTCATAGCCCGCATGCTTGACGAGCGCCGCCGTCACTGAAGAATCCACGCCGCCCGACATGGCGACGACAACCCGTTCCCCGGCTGGCAGACCGAGGTCGATTTTAGGGATATCAAGCCGCGTTATGTCCGCAAGATCCGTCATGGCGGGCGCAACATAGGCAGCGGCGCCTGAAATTTCCAGCCGCCGCTGAATCTGCGCCTTCTTAAAGGAAATTGAGAAGCGAAAGCTCGCTCGCCTGGGACAGAGCTTCTGCGGCGGCCTCTATCGCAATGCGGTCCTGATTGAGGCGAGCGACCACCTCGGCAAGATCGGCGTCTTCAAGGTCGGAAGCGACAATTTCGGCAAGGTCGCGTCGCTGGACATTGCGCGCCCGGGCGTCTTCGGTCTGACCCTGCGCGACGCCGTTCAGTCCGAGTTCGCCGTAAAGAGCGTCAGATACGGCGTCGAGTTCTGCAATCTTCCCGGATATGAACGATGTTTGAGCCGGCGTCAGCGAGCCCGAAAACGGCCCGAGCGACGCGGGGGCGTTCGCGAGGTCTTTCAGGATGGCAAAGAGCTCAGATGCAATCTCACGGGCCGTCGCGCCGCCGTCGACAGTCACTCCCTCCTCGACCGCGAGGCGCCGCCGCGAAGCGTCGACGAATAACGTATCCGTATTCGCCGCCGCGCCGATATCGGCGATCGACAGCGCCGTCACGGGCGGAACAGCGCCGTCGACGCCGCCGAAAACATAAACGCCGCCAAGCTGCGTATTGAGCGCGCCGATTATCCGTTGCGCTTCGGTCGCCGTCTGCGGGCCGAGCTGTTCGGCGCCGCCGCCCGCCAGAGCGACCACGAACTGCCGCCGCAGCGCTGCAACGCTGTCTGCAATCGTCGTGAGCGCGGCTTCCTGCGTTAGCAGGCGCGAGGCTGCGACTGCTCCCGCCTTTTCATAGGCGGTAGCCCGCTCGATCACGCCTTCGGATGATAAAAGCTGACCGGTCGCGACGCCGACGCCGCTGTAGCGGTCAGAGACCTTGCCAGTGGAAAGCTGGATCTGGCGCGTATGCGCGCCCTCTTGCGCGCGCTGAAAGCTGCTCAGAAGAACCTGCTGAAAACTGAGATCGGAAATTCGGGTCATAACCGCCTTTAGATGATCTGAAGCAGCGACTGCCAGAGTTCGTCGATCGCCGAGATGACGCGTGCGTTGGCGCCATAGGCGCGTTGGTAGAGTATGAGGTTGGAGAGTTCTTCGTCGAGATTGACGCCCGCGTCAGCGTTGGCGCGCGCATTGAGTTCAGAGGCGAGCGCCCTGTTTGTCTCAGCGGTGAGCGCGGCGTTTCGCGCGGCGGAGCCTAATTGAGCGATAGAGGCGGCGACGGCGCCCGCGGCGGGCGTAACCGCAATGTCAGCGAGAAGAATCGCGCCTGCGCCGTCATTCGCGCCCGCGGCGGCGCCGCCCGCCGGGCGTGCGATCGCAAAGGCGGATGGATCTGAAAGCAGCGCTGGATCGACGAGGAAGGCGCCGTTAACCTCAAGCAGCAATGGCGATCCTGTCGGCGCCGTTGCGCCAGTCGCGACGTTGCCTGCATAAACGGTGTTGAGTGCCGTCGCCACGTTGCGCGCAGTCGATTCAACGAGCGCTTGCAGTCGCGGCAGCTCGACATTGCGAAGCACGAGGAGCCCTGCAATCTCGCCCGAACGGATGCCGGCTGAGATGTCCGATGAAATCTGCGCGCCGGCGCCAGACGCCGGATCGACAGAAGATAGGGTTATCGCCGTCAGCGGTCCCGCCGTTACGCCGAGCGCGGTATGGCCTGCGGAGTTCGCCAGCAGCGTTCCGTCCGCCGCCGTCACTTCGACGCGGCCGTCATCGCTTCGCGCGACGCTGATCGAGAGATAGGTCGAAAGCTCGCTAAGCCGTTGATCCAGCAGATCAGCCGCGCCGGCGCTGTCCTGAACGACCTGATTTAAGCGGTATATCTCACCCAGAAGCGTATTGACGCGAGCAACGCCCTGATTGAGACGCCCGAGCGCCCCATCGCTTTCCGCCGCAATCGCGCCGCTCGTCCGCGCGAAGGCGTCAAACGCCGCCTGAAGCGCCTGCAATGCGTCCGCCTTCGCCGCGAGGGACGAGGGGTTGGCGGAAAGCTGGGTGAGCGCAGCGAACGCTTCGTCGAGCTTGTTTGCATAGGATATATTGTCGCCGGGCGCGCCGAGCGACGATTCGATACGAGACAACGCCTCAGCAATCACGGTCGCGGCGGCCTCATCGGCATTGCCGCCAAGAGTCGCGCCCTGAAGAAAGCGGTCCACTGCGGCGCGCGCAATATTGACGTCAACACCGGCGAACTGATTAGGAATTGAATCTGCCTGGAACTGGATTTCGCGCCTGACGAAATTCGGCGTGTTGACGTTTGCAATATTTTCAGACGTTGCCGCGATTGCTCGCTGGTTCGCGAACAGTCCCGACACAGCCGCGTGGAGGGCGACAGCAAGGCTCATGAGTGCGCCTCTCCGCCCGGCAAGAAATGCCCGGTCGGCAACAATAAGCCGGAATCATTTGCCGGGACGCTGCGCGCGTCTGCGGAAGAATCCAACAAAATAGCGCTTTTTGTCATCTGCTTGATGCTCTTGCCGCTTTCTCGCCAGACAATATTGCAATCAGCGAACCAGAGGGGCGCCGCGCCCAATCCCATCGGCAAAAGGCTCCGCGCCCGGAAAGAAATGCAGGTCGAATTTGCCGGGTCCCGCGCGCGTTAACGCCGCTTAAGCATGAAAATCGAGCAAATATGCGAGTCGCCGCTTTGGCCCCGCTCTTGCCAATAAGTGCGCGAGTTCTTCTCAGGCCATCATGATCGACGCTGCAATTCATTCGACGAACGCCGGCGACGCCAGACCGCGTCAACAGGATGCGATGCGTGAGCCGTC
>CALKYG010000065.1 GCA_938003575.1 uncultured Alphaproteobacteria bacterium | reverse complement strand
TTCAGGTCGTAGATCAACTGAGCAAGGTCTTCGATCGAATAGATGTCGTGATGCGGCGGCGGCGAGATCAGGGTGACGCCCGGCGTCGAATGGCGCATCCGCGCAATGAACTCCGTCACCTTGAAGCCAGGCAGCTGGCCGCCCTCGCCGGGCTTTGCGCCCTGCGCGACCTTGATCTCCAGTTCCTCGCAATTGTTCAGATACTCCGCCGTGACGCCGAACCGGCCAGAGGCCACCTGCTTGATCGCCGAATTCGCGTTGTCGCCGTTCGGCAGCGGCCGATAGCGTTCCGGGACTTCGCCGCCCTCGCCCGAAACGGACTTTGCGCCGATGCGGTTCATCGCGATGTTGAGGGCGCCGTGCGCTTCCGGCGACAAAGCGCCGAGCGACATGCCGGGCGTAACGAATCGCCTGCGGATCGATTCCGCCGGCTCGACTTCGGAGATGTCGACCGCCTCGCCCAGGGCGCGCGGTCGGAGAAGGTCGCGAACCTGCGCCGGCTTTTGCCCGTCGAGCGCATCAACGAAGCGCCGAAATGCGGCCGCGTCGTTATCGCGAACGGCTTGCTGCAAATCGCTGATGAGTCGCGCTTCAAGAATATGGCGCTCCCCTCGGGCTCGTTTACGGTAGAAGCCGCCGACGGGAAGCCCCGCCGCGACTTCGAACGCGCGCGCGCGCAGGGAAGCCGTGCGCTTCTCGATGCCGGAAAAGCCGATCCCGGAAATACGGCTTGTCATGCCAGGGAAGAACTCCTCGACAAGACCGCGCGACAGGCCGAGCGCCTCAAAATTGCAGCCGCCGCGATAGGAGGAGATGACCGAGATTCCCATTTTCGAAATGATCTTCAGGAGACCGGCTTCGAGCGCGCATTTATAGTTGTAGACGCATTGATTGAGCGTCAGGTCGCCGTAAGCGCCGCGCGCTTGCGATTCGGCGATCGTATCAAAGGCGAGATAGGGACTTACCGCAGTTGCGCCGACGCCGACCAGCACTGCGGCGTAATGGGCGTCAATGCATTCGGCCGAGCGCACGATAATCGAGCAGAATGAACGTCGTCCGACCTTTGTCAGGTGCGTATGAACGCCGCCGGCGGCGAGTATCATCGGCGCCGGAACACGCGACCGGCTTTGGCGTTCGTCGGTCAGAATGATGATAGCCGCGTCATCCTCGACGCCCTGTTCAGCTTCCGCGCGGATGCGGTCGAGCGCGCGTTTCAGGCCCTCGCCGTCGCCGGTCGCTTCCGACGCGTCATAGGTGCAGTCAATCTCGACGATCTTCTGGTCGAGGAGTCCGCGAAGACGTTCATACATGCCGTTTGTCAGAATCGGACTGT
>CALKYG010000064.1 GCA_938003575.1 uncultured Alphaproteobacteria bacterium | reverse complement strand
CGTCGCCGAGTGAGCGCCGCGCTGAATCTGGCGCTGAAGATAGATTTCCGCTTCATTCAGTCCGGACTCGACAATGCGGCCCGCCTGGCTTTTGGAAATGCCGGTTCCATAGGAAACCCGGCCGCCGGTCATCCAGTCTCCGGAAAGCCCGAATTCAAGATAGGTGTCGGAATCGATCCGCGCATAGGAACCGTCCGGCGCTTCGGACCAGTAATAATTGGCGGTCGTCGAAACGAAGAGGCCGCCGTCCTTCCGGTTCCACGGGCTCGCCGCCGCCGGCGCCAATGCGACGCAGGCCGCCGCCGACAGAGCGATGCCAAACCGTCCCCCCAACATCCCCTCAAGTCCCATCGGCGATAGTGTCGATCACCGGCAAGGCATGGCGATCAGCTGTGCGCGCAGCCTAGTGGGTGCAATCGGTCAATCCATAAATCGCCGGTTGTGCTGTCGATAAAAGAACGGGCCCCGAAGGGCCCGTTCCGCGGGTCTGGTTCCGGAAGATAAGCCGCCGGCGCCGCGCGACGGCGATGCTTAGGCTTTCAGCGGCGCCTAGGCCGCAGCGAGCTGGCGCACGACATACGGCAGGATGCCGCCATGCCTGTAGTAATCGAGCTCGTCGGCGGTATCGATGCGGACCAGCACGGTGATGTCCCGCGTTGCGCCGTCCGCCGTTCTGATCGTGGCTTTCGCTTCCGACCGCGGCGTCAGCTTGTCGATGTCGCGGATCGTGACCTCCTCATCGCCGGTGAGGCCGAGCGACCGCCAGGTCTCTCCGGCGCGGAATTGCAGCGGCAGGACGCCCATGCCGATCAGGTTCGACCGGTGGATGCGTTCAAAGCTTTCGGCGATGACCGCCTTGACGCCGAGCAGGATCGTGCCCTTGGCCGCCCAGTCGCGCGATGAGCCGGTGCCGTATTCCTTTCCGGCGAATACGACGAGCGGCGTTCCCGCGGCCTGATATTTCATCGCCGCGTCATAGATCGCCATCTGTTCGCCGGTCGGGACATATTTCGTATAGCCGCCCTCAACGCCTTCCAGCATCTGGTTCTTGATGCGGATATTGGCGAAGGTGCCGCGCATCATCACTTCATGATTGCCGCGGCGCGAGCCGTAGGAATTGAACTCGCTGACCGGCACCTGATGATCTTTCAGGTACTGGCCGGCCGGCCCGCTTTCCTTGATGTCGCCGGCGGGTGAAATGTGGTCGGTCGTGATCGAGTCGCCGAAAAGCGCCAGAATGCGCGCCTTCTCGATCGGCGCCACCGGCTTCGGCGTCATCGTCATGCCTTTGAAATAGGGCGGGTTGGCGACATAGGTCGATGTCGGCCAGCGATAGGTCTGGCCGTCGCCGGCGTCGATCGCGCGCCATTTGGCGTCGCCCTTGAAAACGTCGGCGTAGCGCGTCGCGAACATTTTTGCGGTGACGTGTTCGCGCACGATTTCTGCGATTTCGCGGTTTGACGGCCAGATGTCCTTCAGGAAGACGTCCTTGCCGTCCCTATCCTTGCCGATCGGGTCGGTCGTCAGGTTGACGTTCATCGAACCGGCGATCGCATAGGCGACGACGAGCGGCGGCGAGGCGAGATAATTGGCGCGCGCATCGGGCGAAACGCGGCCTTCGAAATTGCGGTTGCCGGAAAGAACCGATGCGACCGCGAGATTGTTCTCATTGACCGCGGCGCTGATCGCTTCGGGTAGCGGGCCGGAATTTCCGATGCAGGTCGTGCAGTCGTAGCCGACAAGATTGAAGCCCAGAGCGTCGAGATCGTCCTGAAGT
>CALKYG010000063.1 GCA_938003575.1 uncultured Alphaproteobacteria bacterium | reverse complement strand
GATGTCGAAACCTTTTTCGGCGTAACGGCGGCCTTCCTTGTGCACCTTGGTGACAAGCGGGCAGGTGGCGTCGATGACGCCGAGATCGCGAAGCTGCGCGCCGTCCTCGACTTTTTTCGACACGCCGTGCGCGGAGAAAATCGTCACGGCGCCGACCGGCACTTCGTCGATCTCCTCGACGAATATGGCGCCGCGGTCGCGCAGCGTATCGACTACCCGCTTGTTGTGGACGATTTCGTGGCGGACATAGACGGGGGCCCCGTATTTCTCGAGCGCGCGCTCGACGATGTCGATCGCCCGCTCGACCCCGGCGCAAAATCCACGCGGTTGGGCCAGGATGACGCGCAAAGCCTTCCCCTCTTCGTTCATCGCCGAATTCCTCTTCTGCCGTCTGTGGTCCGAACCCCTAGCGCGCCGCTAGGCGCTTCGGGGCTTTATTCCATGCCCGGTTCGGCCCTGCAACGCTTGGGGGCCGTGTTCCGGTTCGGTGTTGCGGCCCGGCTATAGCCCGACTTTTGCCGCAGTGCAAAATGCCCCTTTGCCGGAGAAGGCGGCGGTTGGCCCGACGCGCCCGGTTGGTTAGGGTCTGATTGAGGGCGATTTGGAAGGCGAGGCGAAATGGTTGCGTTTTTCGGGTCGGGGCGGACGGCGCGACTCGCCGACGGTGTCTGGCCGAAATCGAAGGTGATTGCGGCGCTGAAAAAGCGCTATTCGATCGTCGATGATCTCGGTGAGGAAAGCGGTTTCGCGATCTTTGGCGTCACCGACGGCGAGATCCGGTTCGCGGTCGTTATGGCGCTGGTCGAAGGCGCGAAGGACCAGATTTCCGAGGTGGGTTTTCTCGCGCGGTTCTCGGGCTTTAACCTCAGCCAGTCCCAGCTCGATGGCGTCAATCGAAACCTTCACATTTCAGTCGCCGCGTTTCACGCAGACGGCGATCTTTATCTGATCGGCGGCGTGACGGCGTCCGGGGCCTACAGTGAGGGGACCTTTCTTCTCATTCTCGAGGCATGGAAGCGCGATCTGCTGGTCATGATCCAGTCGATGAGCCTATCGCACACGCTCGCAGACGCGCATCCGGCGGCGCGGCTGCAAACGGCGTTGCGCTTCGCCGCGAACCAGGCGCCGGAAGAGCCTGAACCAGGCGCTGCGCTTTTCGCCACCTATGCAGGCGGCGCGGTTCGATCGCTCGCTCTTTGCGGCCGTTGCGGCGGGCGCGGCAAGACCGGGTTCATCGCGCGCAATTGCGAAGATTGCGCCGGTTCCGGCTTTGTGAAGGCGGGGCGCCGTTAGGCGTCGGTTGAGCAATCCGCGCGGCCCGTCTATGGAGCGCGGCTGAAATTCGAATTCGGAATAACCCATGACCGCCTTTGAAGCCCGCATCAAGGAAACCGCCGCACTTGTCGAGGAGGCGCTCGACAGATTCCTGCCGCGCCGGCAGGGTCCCCTCGGCCGCGTCATTGATGCAATGCGGCACGGCGCCCTCGACGGCGGCAAGCGGTTGCGTCCGTTTCTCGTCATCGCCGCAGCCGACATGTTCGCAGCGCCGAGACAGCGGTCGATCCGCGCGGGCTGCGCGGTTGAAATGATCCATTGTTATTCTCTGATCCATGACGATTTGCCCGCGATGGACGACAGCGATCTGCGTCGCGGGCGCCCATCGGTTCACAAGGCGTTTGACGAGGCGACGGCGATCCTCGCGGGCGACGCGCTTTTAACGCAGGCCTTTGAAATTCTCGCTGAGCCGGAAACGCACCCGGACGGCGCGGTGCGCTGCCGCCTGGCGCTAGAACTCGCGCGCGCCTCAGGCAAGGACGGCATGGTCGGCGGACAGATGATAGATATCTACGCCGAGCAGAAGGATTTCGACCTTGCCGGCATAGAGGAGCTGCAACGCCTGAAGACTGGCGCGATCATCCGCTTTTCGGCGATGGGAGGCGGCATCGTCGGCGGCGCATCTGACGCCGAAGTTGAGGCGCTCCGCCTTTATGCTGAGGATCTGGGCCTTGCCTTTCAGATCGTCGATGATCTCCTCGACGCTTTTGGCGACACGGAATCCCTCGGCAAGCCGGTCGGGCAGGACGCTGACATGGACAAGGCGACTTTCGTCAAGCTTCTGGGCGCCGAGGGCGCGCGTGATCAGGCTAAAGCGCTGGTCGACCGCGCCAAGGCGCATCTTGACAGGTTCGGACCGTCATCTGAGCCGCTCAAGGGCGCGGCGGATTTCGTTTTCGCGCGGAAGAACTAACCTGAAGACCTTTCCCCTGCACGAGAGCGAGGGGCCGCCCGCGAACAGGGTTACGCCGCCGCTTCCCTCTCGATCCGTTCGATCAGTGCGTCGATGCTGTTCTGCGAAACATAGGCGGAGAATTCTTCGCGCTTTACCAGCATGATCGAAACGCCGCTGACGATGATGTCGATCGCTTTCTGTTCGCCGGTTCGAAGCTTGCGGATGCGCCAGTCGACATTGATCGGCGGGCCGTCAGAGCGCGTGAACTGCGTTCTGACGATGACATCGCGCGCGCCTAGCGCCTTCGCGTCGATGACGGTGAGCGGCCGGCCGACGATGTCTGCGAACTGGTCCGCGTAAAGGCGTGTGAGGTAGCCCGGGAACGCTGCGTCATATCGCGTAATTTGCGCGTCATTCATCGACCTCCTGATATCGCCGATCATGAATTTGCCGATGACGTCAAGAGCTAGACCTTCAGCGAGAACGCGCTGAAATTCAGCGAGCTGCTCGGATTCGGACTTGGTCGACGTCAGCGCCGCCGTCGCCTTGCTGGTGAGATCCTTCGCGAAGGCGGTCGCCGCATCGATGGAAACGCCGGCGTCCTCGGCGGCGGAGCCTTGCTCCGCGATGGAGGGCGTCGCGACGCCGGTAAGACAGGCAAAGCTCACCGCTAGGACTTTGAGGGCCTTCTGCATCGACATTCCCTTTTTGACTGGCAGGCTGCCTACTCGTCAATTGCGGCAGGATTTTAGCGCGACGGCGGCCACTTGTCTTGATATTCGCCGTTTAACCGAGTTTCCGTCCCTCAAAAAGGCGGAACGCCGCCGGCAGGACGATCAGCGTGCACAACAATGTGAAGCCAATTGCGATCGAAAGGAGCTCGCCCATCGAGGCGGTTCCCCGGTGGGGCGACAGCATGAGGCTGCCGAAAGAGGCGACAGTCGTCAGCGCCGAAAACAGGACTGCGCGCGGCGTCGACGCGCCGTAGATGTTTTCGCCGACGTCCAGCTGGCGCTGGCGCATGACTAGGTGAATGCCGCTGTCGATGCCGATCCCCATGAGCAGCGGCAGCACAATCACATTGGCGTAGTTGAATGGAATATCGAGAAGAACGCCCGCCGCCGCCGTCAGCACGGCGGCGAGCGCGAGCGGGAAAAGCATCAACAGCACCTCATCAATGCGGCGCAAAAGAACGACGAGAAAAAGGGTGATGACCACAAGTGCGATCCCCGTCGCTTGCAGCATTGCGCTGGAAATGACTTTGCCGGCTTTCTCGCTTTGAATGGCGCCGCCGGCGACGGCGGGAAATTCTTTCTCCACCACGGCGACGAAAGTTTTCAACGCACGCGGATCGCGGACGTCCGCTTCCGGCAGGATGTCGATGCGCCATTCGCCGGATTCTGACAGGTATCGCTTTTTGAGGTTTTCAGGGAGCGATCCAATCTCGACATAGTCCGCGTTGAATTGTGTGCGCAGCCGATCAACAAGCGCCGGCCAGTAGGTGAAAATGTTCGCTTCCGCTCGTGAAAGGGTCAGGTCGTCTGCGTTTTCGAGAGCCGTGGCGAGCCGTCTCGCCGAAGTCCCGTCGGCATGCGCTGCGGCGAGACGCGCTCCGAGCCGATCGGCCCCGGACCTTGAAGAGGGCGTGCCGGATTGGTCCGCCTCGGCATCAAGAGCAAATACGAGCGAGCCGGCTGCGAAGTCGATGAGATCGAGTTTATCGTCCTGATTTTCCGGGACGAAACTCAAGAGCGATCTGACGCTGCCTACTTCCTGGATCGCGCGCGCTCTTTCCATTGCCGCCGTGGTCTCGCCCTCGCTTT
>CALKYG010000062.1 GCA_938003575.1 uncultured Alphaproteobacteria bacterium | reverse complement strand
GGATCCCGTCGAGGCGTCGTTTGCCGCGTTCCGTCGCGGCGGCGTCGGCGAGGGGTTTGTCTGTGTTGAGATGAGCGTGATCGAACCGTCCGGCGACGCAGACGCGCCGGCGATGTCGGGCGATATTTCCGAGGCGCCGTTCGGCCTCGCCGTCATTGAAGGTGAGATCGGCCGCGATGCGCGCATCGTCGAGTCGAACAAGACGTTCTCCGACGTTTTCGGCGGCGTAAAAAGGAACACCCCGCTCGCACGCGTGCTCGCCGCAGAGACGATCGACGAACTCGGGGCGGAAATCCGTCGCAAGGCGGCTTCGGGCGGCGCGCCTCAGGTGATTGATGCGACGATCGGAACCGGGCCGGCGGCGCGCACCTACGGCGTTTATGCGCGGCCGGTTAAGCGCCGCCGCGGCGGCTACGGCGTCAGGCGAACATTTCTCTACACGGTCGACGTCACAGACCGGAAGAGAATGGAGCAGGATCATGCGCAGGATCAAAAGCTGAAGGCGATAGGCTTTATCGCCGGCGAGGTCGCGCACGACTTCAACAATCTCCTGCAAGTTATTCAGGGCAATTGCGAGCACTTGATGCTCCGCCATCCGGCTGGGGATCCCGCCTATCAGGATCTCGTGCTTATTCGCGAGAACGCCCAGCGCGCTGCGTTCTTGACCAAGCAGCTCCTCGCTTATTCGCGAAAGCAGACACTGACGCGCAAGGTGCAGTCGATCACAGACATACTTCTGGATTTTTCTCGCTTCCTCGACCGCGCCGTCGGCGAAAAAGTGAAGCTGGAACTCATCAACGGTCGCGGCCTTCCCAACATCAGGGTTGATCGAAACCAGCTGGAGACAGCGATCATGAATCTCGCCGTGAACGCACGTGACGCGATGGCGCCGAACGGGGGCAAACTGACAATCCGGACGAAACACCTGACTGTTAGCGAAATTGAATCGCTTGGCGTTCAGGGCGTCGGGTCTCAGGATCATGTCCTGATCGAGGTGGCTGATTCAGGCCCTGGCGTTCCGACGGAGATTATCGAGAAGATTTTCGATCCATTCTTCACGACGAAGGAGGAGGGGAAAGGAACCGGCCTCGGGCTATCGACCGTACATGGAATCATCGGTCAGATGGGCGGCGCCATTACGGTGGAAAACGCCGCCGCGGGCGGCGCTGTCTTCAAGATATACCTGCCGGCCCATCAGGGCGGACTGGATGATGAAGAAAAGCCATCAGGATTCTCGGCGGCCCCCTCGGGCGATTATTCGGGTGCCGGGCGAATTCTCGTCGTTGAGGACGAAGATCCGGTTCGCACCTTCGTCGTAACAACGCTTGAGCGCTCGGGGTACGAGGTGACCGCTGCGGAAGATGGCGTCGCAGCGCTGGAGATTTTGAAGGACGATCGTGATTTCGATCTTATCGTCACCGACGTGATGATGCCGGAAATCGACGGGCCGACGCTTATAGAGCGCGCTCGCGCCGATTATGGCGTCGTGTCGTCGGTGATCTTCATGTCGGGCTACGCTGAAGCGGCGGTACGCGAGCAAATGGATCAGATCGGCGGGGTCTGCTACATCCAGAAGCCTTTTCCAATGGCCGAACTCGGCGCACGGGTGAAGGAAACGCTTATTGCCCGAGCTAAAGCGAAACCCTGACGGGCTGGTATTCACAGATTGAACAACGCCCCTGACAGGGACTAGAAAACCGCGATGCGCCAGATCGTATTCGACCTCGAAACTACGGGATTTCGCTTCGATGAGGGTCACCGCATCGTCGAGATCGGCGGCGTCGAATTGATGCGCGGCGCGCTGACGGGCAGAACGTTTCACACCTATGTCAATCCGGAGCGCGACATGCCGGAGGGCGCGTTCAAGGTTCACGGACTGTCGGAACAGTTTTTGCGCCCATTTCCAGTTTTCGCCGACGAGCGGGTATCGAAGGCATTTGTCGAGTTCGTCAGCGACGCTGAGCTCATCGCGCATAATGGGATCGCTTTCGACCTGCCCTTTATCAACGCAGAACTGGAACATGCCGGGATGCCGGCGCTCACGAATGAAATTGTCGACACGCTCTATCTCGCCCGTCGCAAGTTTCCCGGATCGCCAGCCAGTCTCGATGCTCTTTGCGCAAGATTTGGAATAGATGCGCGCCAACGCGACCGTGACGGACACGGCGCCCTGCTCGACTCTCGGCTTCTTGCCGAAGTTTATATTGAGCTCACGGGCGGGCTTCAGGCCGGGCTCGATTTCGCAGTAGATAATGAAGCAGGATCAGCGGTGAATGCGACTGTCGCTGAATCCGGCGTTCGGCCGCGGCCGAAGCCGATCAGGGCCTTCCTGACCCCGGAAGAGGCTGCGGCGCATGCGATCTTCGTTGAGGCGGAACTAGGACCGGCGAGCGTCTGGCGTACGCGAACCGGATAGTCAGGCGTCGGCTGGCTCCTGTTGCGCCTGCGCGGCGCGCGCCGCCATGTTGCGCTGATAAATGCCCAAGAAATCAATCGGATCAAGCATTACCGGCGGAAAATTGCCGGAGCTTGTCGTCTCGGCAACAATCTGGCGTGCAAACGGGAAAAGCAGGCGCGGGCACTCGATAAGCAAGATCGGCTCAATCTGCGCTTCCGGTACGTTCGTGACCTCGAAAACCCCGGCGTAGGTTGTCTCGATGACGAACACAATGTCCTGACCGCGCCGGGCGCGGGCCGAGACAGAGAGCTCGACTTCGTACTGGTCGCCGCTGAAACTCCGGGCGTTCACGTCGACGTTCACCTCGATTCCCGGCGCTCCATCGCCCTCCCGGAACGTCGCGGGCGCTCTTGGGTTCTCAAAGGAGTGGTCCTTGAGGTATTGGGCGAGAACGCGAAGGCTCGGAGGCCCGGCGTTTTGCGGGGCGCTCGCCCCATTTGCGGTCGTTTCCGACATCGACTTCACCGTTTAATTCCGAAGGCGCGCCTATTACACGCCGCCTGCGATACCTGCAACCCGCGCTTGGCCAATCTTAACCTTTGGAAAACCCCGGTTTTGCGGCCCGGGCTGCAAAGCGCGCTGTTGGCATTGGCGTTTTGATCACTATCTGGCCTATATAGTTCGGCTGGGCGACACACCCGTTGCGGGAACGCCCCCCAGATGCAACCAGCGGCAATCGACTCTTCATGGACCCGACCCTGATCGTTTTCATTGCGCTTTCAGCGTTCATCGCCTACCGGCTCTATTCCGTGCTGGGCGCGCGTACGGGCGAGGAGCGTCAGCGCGATATTGACGGGCTTCAGCGAGCGAAGGCTGAGGCGTCGCCCCCGGTCGAGGAAGAGTTGCGCGCGCCGGCCCCGCCTCCGGTATCCCCCGCCGCGGAGCCGTTGCGGGCTGCTGACGCCCAGTTTGACGAAAAGTCGTTTCTCGAGGGTGCGCGCGGCGCCTATGAGCTGATTGTTGAGGCGTTCGCGTCAGGCGATCTCAAGAGCATTCGGCGTTTTATCAGCCCGGCCGTCTATGAAGCCTTTCGCAGCGCGATTGCGGACCGGGACGGTTCCGGCCGGCGTACGGACCTGAAATTCGTCGGGATCGAACGCGCCCAAATCGCCTCGTCGCGTGTCGAGGACGGGCATCTCATTGCGGTTGTTGATTTCATTTCCAATCAGGTGCGGGTCACCCATGACGCGAACGGCGCGGTTGTCGAGGGCGACCCTTCACGCATCGATCTCGTCAAGGACCGCTGGACGTTTAAACGGCCGTTGAATTCCAGCGATCCGAATTGGACGCTCGTTGCGACCGGCGGAGCGTGATCGACAAATCGCGTGGGCGGGGAAATTGACGCAAATCGGAAAAAAAGCGCTCGCGGCTCTCCTCGTGGCGGCCTTACTTGCCGCGATCGCAGTATTTGCGTTGACATATTCCGGCACCATTGGCCGCCGAGGACCGGCGACGGCCGACGCCGAATTCATTGCGGTCGGCGCGACGGTTAAGGTCGTCGATTATTCGGCGCTCGTCGGATGGCACGCTGATCGGGTCGATGAATCTCTTCCTGCCCTCCTCCGGTCATGCGAAAAAATGTCAGTTCTGCCGCCGGACTCTCCTGCCAATCCGGCTGAGCTCCTCGGCGTGGGAGCGCCTCCAGGCGCAACACTGGCGGGCGTCGCCTCGGATTGGGCGAAACCTTGCGAGGAGGCCGCCCGCGTCCTGAGCTTTCGATATGCCGATGAAAATGCAAGATCGAGCGCCGCCAAATCGTTCTATGAGTATT
>CALKYG010000061.1 GCA_938003575.1 uncultured Alphaproteobacteria bacterium | reverse complement strand
CCTCCATATCGACCTCGCCTTCGAGAAGGCGCGCGCGGCAGGTCGAGCAGACGCCGGCCTTGCAGGCGTAGGGCGCGTCGATAGAGGCGGCGAGCGCCGCGTCAAGCACCGTCTCCTCGCCCTTCGCGAGCTCAACGACCCGCGACGCCCCGTCGAGAATGATGGTCGCCGAGCATTTTGCGGCCCTCGCCGCAACCTCTCCCTCGGAGGTTCTCTTCCGGGCGCGACCGGGATGCGCGCTCGCAAACAGCTCGAACTTGATCGCGCTTTCGTCCATGCCGTGCGCTTTGAGCGACTCCGACACCGCGAGCATCATCGGCTCCGGCCCGCAAATGAAAGCGAAGTCGGCGCTTCGTACGTCGATCCACCGCGAGAACAGCTCGTCGCATTTTTCGCGATCAAGGCGGCCGGAAAAGAGTTCGACATCCGCGGCTTCGCTTTCGAGAACGTGCACGATATTGAGCCGGCCCATATAGACGTTTTTCAGGTCCTCGAGCTCCTCGCGGAACATGATCGCCGAAGTCGACCGGTTGCCGTATACGAGCGTAAAAGTCGAGCTTCCTTCAGCGTCGAGGATCGTCCTTATAAGACTGATCATCGGAGTGATGCCGGAACCGCCGGCGAAGCCGAGATAGGACCGCGCCTCTTCCGGCTTCAGCGGCGTATGAAAGTTCCCCATTGGCTTCATCGCTTCCAGCGTGTCGCCGACTTTCAACTCTTCATTCGCCCAGCTTGAGAACCAGCCTCCGTCGACTTTTTTGATGCCGACGCGGAGGACGCCGTCCTTGACGCCGGCGCAGATCGAATAGGATCGGCGCATCTCCTCGCCGTCAAACACCCGCCGGAAAGTGAGATATTGGCCCTGGATGAATTTGAAATCTTCCCTTGCGTCCGCGGGCGGCGCTAGCGTGACGACGACGCTGTCGCGCGTGTCGCGCTTGATGTCGGTGACTTTGAGGGAGTGAAACTGTGTCATCAGAAGCTCTTGAAATAATCAAACGGTTCAAGGCAGTCGCGACAACGCCAGCTGGCCTTGCAGGGCGTCGAGCCGAACCGCGCCACCTGTTCAGTCGCCATCGAACCGCAATGCGGACATTCGACGATCGGGCTCTTCAAATCGCCGACGCATCGCGCGCCTTCCGCCGGCGGCGCGATGCCGTAGGCTTTCAGCTTTTCGCGCGCCTGTTCGCCGATCCAGTCGGTTGTCCACGCAGGCGACAATTGCGTTTTCGTGCGCACCTTTTCAACGCCGCGGCGGCGCAAGGCCTCGACGATTTCAAGCGCGATGACCGCGGTCGCGGGACAGCCGGAATAGGTCGGGGTCACAGTGACGACGAGTTCGTCGCCCTCCCACTCGACGCCGCGGACGATGCCGAGATCGACGACCGAAACAACCGGAATCTCGGGGTCCGGCACGTCTTCGAGCCAAGCCCGGATCTCCGCCGGCGACGGTTTCGTCGATAGGCCCGCCATCACCATTTCGCCCCCGGATAGGCGCGTTGCAGCCATTGCATTTCCGCGAGGATGTAGCCGAGTTCCTCCGTGTGCATTCCATTCTTGCCGCCCTTGCGGGTCGCGGCGTCCCATGGCGCATTCAGAGTCGCTTCGCCAAGCGTTCGCTTCAGATAAGCGATATAACTCTCGCCGATCCCGGAAAGATCAGGCGCGATCCGCCGTTCGGCGAGTTCGCTGTCGATCGCGTCGGCCGCGCACAGCTCGCCGGCGAACGGATAAAGCGCATCGAGCGCCGCCTGCATGCGCTCGCGGCTCTCTTCAGAGCCGTCGCCCAGCCGAATGACGAGGTCCTCAGAGCGCTCGAGATGATAACGCACCACCTTATCCGCTTTGCCGGCAATGTAGGCTACGCGCTTCTCGCACGATGATTTGAGTGCGAGGAGCATTGGATGGTGCCAGGCGTCGAACAGGAATTGACGCATCAGCGTATGGGCGAAATCGCCGTTCGGCTGTTCCGCGAGCAGCACGTTGCGATACGCCCGCGCATCGCGCAGGAACGCAAGATCGTCGGCGGTTCGCCCCCTGCCCTCGATTTCCCCGGCGAGCGACAGCCACATTTTGGTCTGACCGATGAGGTCAAGCGCGACATTGGCGAGCGCGATGTCTTCCTCAAGGACCGGCGCATGGCCGCACCAGGCGCCGACGCGCTGGGCGAGGATGAGTGCGTTATCCCCCATGCGGAGCGCAAGCTCGAAAATCGCGAGGTCCGTTTTCACTGCCGTCGTCACATGTGCCCCACTTCTTCAGGGATGTCGTAGAAAGTCGGGTGGCGATAGATTTTCGAGTTCGACCGATCAAAAAGGGGCTCCTTTTCGCCTGGCGCCGAAGCCGCGATGTCGGACGCCCTGACGACCCAGATCGAGACGCCTTCATTTCTTCTGGTGTAGACGTCCCGCGCATTCTTGATCGCCATTTCCGCGTCAGGCGCATGCAGCGAACCGAAATGCCGATGCGCAAGGCCGTGCTGCCCGCGAATGAATACTTCCCAAAGCGGCCATTCGTTTTTCATCTTGTTCTCCTATTCCGCCGCCAACCTGCGCGCTTTCGCCTTCTGCGCATGAGCCATCAACCCGTCCCGGAACCATGCGCCGTCATCCCAGGCTTTCCGGCGCGCATCCAGACGCTCCTTGTTGCAGGGGCCGTTGCCTCTCAACACCTCGTAAAATTCATTCCAGTCGATTTCCCCGAAATCGTAGCCTTTCTTCCCTTCATTCCATTTCAGGTCCGGATCGGGGATTTTCAGACCGAGATACTCTGCCTGCGGAACGGTCTGGTCGACGAATTTCTGCCGGAGCTCGTCGTTCGACATAGGCTTGATCTTCCACGCCATCGATTGCGCGGAATGGACGCTGTCCTTGTCAGAAGGGCCGAACATCATGAGCGACGGCTGCCACCAGCGATTGAGGGCGTCCTGCGCCATCTCTTTTTGCTCGGCCGTTCCCGCGCAGAGCTTCATCATGATGTCATAGCCCTGCCTCTGGTGAAAACTTTCCTCCTTGCAGATGCGGATCATCGCGCGGCTGTAGGGTCCGTATGAACATTTCTGCAACTGCACCTGGTTCATGATCGCCGCGCCGTCGACAAGCCATCCGATCGCGCCGATATCGGCCCAGGTGAGAGTCGGATAATTGAAGATCGATGAGTATTTCGCTTTGCCCGAGAGCAGCTGTTCGGTCATCTCATCGCGGGAGACGCCCAAGGTTTCCGCCGCGCAATAGAGGTAAAGACCGTGCCCGGCTTCGTCCTGCACCTTGGCGATGAGGATCGCCTTGCGGTCGAGCGTGGGCGCGCGCGTGATCCAGTTTCCTTCCGGCAATTGCCCGACGATCTCTGAATGCGCATGTTGCGAGATCTGCCGCACCAGCGTTTTGCGATAGCCTTCGGGCATCCACTCCTTCGGCTCAATTTTGATGTCGGCGTCGACGCGCTGCTGAAACGCGCGTTCCTCGGGCGTCATTTCGTCAAGCGTCTTGGGGCGTTCCCCGGTGGACTTCACCATTTGGGCGTACATTGACGGCCTCCCATCGATTCCCGATTCTTCTTACAATTCACTGACCGCCCGGTCAATGAATTCTGCAGCAGCGAAAACGTGCGGCTTTTGCCGATGATCCCCGTCCCCGGCGCGGATTTGAATGCAGCGAACATGCGGGCTCCAGCGGATGTGTCCATATTTTGCGGATGACCTGAATGCGCGAAGGATTCGTCCGCCGCGGAAGCGCTCCGGACCATGAAATGGCGTTCAGCGGACGGACGCATCGAACTCCAACCCTTTCCTGGCTTCGGCCGGGCATTCCGCCCGGCAAGGTCACTATACGGCCGCCGAAAGGGTGTGGGACGGTTCAAAATTCCTTTTTGGAATCAGCAGGTTCGCCAATGAGTTGCGGGCGGGGCCTAAACGCGCTCGATGATGCTCGCGATCCCCTGCCCGACGCCGATGCACATGGCGCACAGAGCATAGCGCCCGCCGGTTCGGCGCAATTCCTCTGTCGCAGTCTGAACCAGCCGCGTTCCCGACATGCCGAGCGGGTGCCCTAGCGCGATGGCGCCGCCATTGGGGTTCACGTGTTCCGCATCATCGGGAAGGCCCAGCTCGCGCAATGATGCGAGCGCTTGCGAGGCGAAGGCTTCATTGAATTCGATCACCGCCATGTCAGCGACGGAAAGCTTCGCCTTCGCCAGCACCGCTTTCGACGCCGGCGCCGGGCCAATGCCCATGATGCGGGGCGTGACGCCGACAACGGCGCCGGCGACGAACCGCGCCCGCGGAGTGAGCCCGTATTTCTTCACCGCCGCTTCCGACGCGACGATCATCGCCGCCGCGCCGTCATTGACGCCGGACGCGTTGCCCGCCGTAATGACGCCGTCCTTCCTGACGAACGGCTTCAGGCTGCTGAGCGCTTCGAGCGTCGTCTCACGCGGATGCTCGTCCCGGTCGACGATCTTCGGGTCGCCCTTGCGTTGCGGGATCGCAACCGCCACGATTTCCGCCGCCAGCCTGCCGTTCTTTTGCGCAGCGGACGCGCGCATTTGCGAGCGCAGCGCGAACGCGTCCTGATCGGCGCGGGAAATGTTGAAATCGGCTGCGACATTCTCCGCCGTCTCGGGCATCGAATCGATTCCGTATTGCGCTTTCAGCACCGGATTGACGAAACGCCAGCCGATCGTCGTGTCGAAGATTTCGGCGTTGCGCGAGAAAGCTTCTGACGCCTTGCCCATGACGAACGGCGCCCGGCTCATCGATTCAACGCCGCCGGCGACGATCAGGTCCGCTTCACCCGCCTTGATCGCGCGCGCGGCGATCGTCACGGCGTCCATTCCGGAGCCGCACAGGCGATTGACCGTCGTGCCTGGCGCATTTTCCCCGAGACCCGCGAGCAGCGCCGCCATGCGCGCGACGTTTCTATTGTCCTCACCCGCCTGATTGGCGCAGCCCATGACAATGTCGTCGAGCGCAGCCCAGTCAATGTTCGGATTGCGCTCTGTCAAAGCGCGCAAGGGGATTGCGGCGAGATCGTCCGTTCGCACCGAGGAAAGCGATCCCGCGTAACGGCCGATCGGCGTTCGCACCGCATCGCAGATATAAGCGTTGGACATTTACTCCTCCACCACGGGCCCGCCGGCCGTGCGCGACAATCCCTGAAAAATCGCAACGATGCGATCATCTCCGCCGGTCACCGTCACCGTATAGACTCCAGTGCGCCCTTCGGCCGCGTCTTCGCGCGCCGTTGCAACCAGTTTCTCGCCCTTGCGGCCCGGCGACAGGAATGAAACGGAGGCGTGCTGCGCGAACGTCCTGACATTCCTTGAATTGCAGGCGTAAGCGAACGCCGTGTCGGCAAGCGCGAAGATCATGCCGCCATGCGCCGTACCAAGTCCGTTCAGCATGGCGTCTCCGACGACCATTGAGCAGCGCACCCATCCGGCGCCTGCATCTTCGACCTTCAAACCCCAGACCGGCGCCGTCGTTTCGGCGGCGTTGAGGGTTCGCGCGATCTTGAGCGCGAGCGCATCTTCCGAAGATTTCGTCATTCCCATCTCGTCCGCCGATCTCGAATTGACCGACCGAGCGTTCAATTATAAGACTCCGGCGCGCAAGGCAAGGGAGAGCGGCGGGAATGACGTTCAGGACGATTGAATTCTCGATTGAGAGCGGCGCTGCACGCCTCACCTTGAACCGCCCGGACCGCCTCAATTCCTTCACCGTCGAAATGCACCGCGAAATCGCTGAGGCGCTTGACCGGATCGACGCAGACAACTCCGTCCGTACCCTGCTTATCACCGGCGCCGGGCGCGGCTTCTGCGCGGGACAGGATCTCGCCGATCGCGCGGTCGCTCCCGACGGCGGCGCGCCCGACCTCGGCGAGTCAGTTGAAAAGCGCTACAATCCGCTGATCCGCCGCCTGACCTCGCTGCCGATGCCGGTTGTTGCGGCGGTCAACGGCGTCGCCGCCGGCGCCGGCGCCTCGCTCGCCTTCGCGTGCGACATCGTCATCGCGGCGAAGTCGGCCAAGTTCATCATGTCCTTCGCCAATATCGGCCTCGTGCCGGACTCGGGCAGCTCCTGGGCGCTGCCGCGTCTTGCAGGACAGGCGCGCGCGCTTGGCCTCGCGCTTACCGGCGATCCCCTCCCCTCCGAAGCGGCCGCCGAATGGGGGCTCATCTGGAAATGCGTTGAGGATGGGAAGCTTGCCGGGGAATCGGACGCAATGATCGCAAAGTTCGCAGCCGCTCCGACGCGCGGCCTCGCCGAAACCAAGAAACTCATTCGGTCGGCCTTCACGCGGCGCCTGGACGAACAACTCGATCTCGAACGCGACCGGATGCGCGAGCTCGGGCTCTCGGAAGACTACCGCGAGGGCGTGACTGCGTTTCTGAATAAGCGCAAGCCCGTGTTCCATGGGCGATGAATTCTTGAGGAGCCTGAAATGAACGCCGTCACGCTTAAAAACTTCGCGCTTGGAAGATGGACCGAAGGGAAGGACCCCCTCGCCGAAATCCCTTCTGCGGTCACCGG
>CALKYG010000060.1 GCA_938003575.1 uncultured Alphaproteobacteria bacterium | reverse complement strand
CGCACCGCATTCCATCGCTGCGTCAGATGCGGGCTCGGCACGGCCAACACTTTTTCATCGACGCCCGAATTGTCTTCCATCAGCATGACGCCGATCGGGCGTACATTGATGACGCAGCCGGGAATGAGGGGGCGCGTGTTGCAGACGAGAACGTCAATCGGATCGCCGTCCTCCGACAATGTGTGCGGGACGAAGCCGTAATTGCCGGGGTAAGACATCGGCGTGTAGAGAAACCGGTCGACGACGAGCGCCCCCGCCGCCTTGTCCATTTCGTATTTGATGGGCTGGCCTCCGAGCGGGACCTCGATAATGACGTTGACGTCGTCGGGCGGGTTGGTTCCAATGGCGATCGCGTCGATACGCATCGATATTCCCTCTTTCCACTTCAATGGCGGCGCGAAGCAGGCGGCGAAGACGCCCGGTTCCTGATGTGTCTCCGGCCTAACTGTTCGCCCGGGCGAGCGTCGGCTGCGCCGCGAACTGGGCGCCGCCCATTCGCTTCTCAAGGCGGACAGCGAACCAGGTGATGATGCGCCGCCAGAGTTCGTCCTTCAGCACTTCGCCCTCGTAATCATAGTCAAGATTCGGATTGTCGTTGATTTCGATGACGAAGACGCCGCGTTCGTTCTCCTTGAGATCAATTCCGTAGAGGCCGTCGCCGATCAGCCGCGCGCATCTGACGGCGATGTCGATAACCGCCTTCGGCGCCTGCTCGACCGGAATTGTATCGGTGCCGCCGAATGTCGTGGCGCCGTCAGGCTGATGCTTTGCGATTTGCCAATGCCCCTTCGCCATCTTGTAACGACATGCGAACAGAGGTTCGCCGTCGAGCACGCCGACGCGCCAGTCAAACTTTGTCGGCATGTATTCCTGAGCGAGGATCAGGGCGGTATCTTCAAAAAGCTTCTTTGCGGTCGCCTGGAATTCCTCAAGCGTCGCAACCTTGTGGACCGAACGCGAGAAGGAGCCGTCCGGCGCCTTCAGGACGACAGGCGAGCCGAGCCGCTCCATCACTTCTGCGAAATTCGCCTTTTCGTCGAGAATTTCGTTTCTCGGCGCGGGAATTTTCGCATTGTCGAGCAGTTCTTTCAGATAGACCTTGTTCGTGCAACGAATCATCGATTCGGTGTCATCGATGACGGGCATGCCTTCCTGCTCGGCGCGGCGCGCAAATCGATAGGTGTAGTTGTCTATCGCCGTCGTCGCACGAATGAAGAGCGCGTCGAATTCGGCAAGGCTTGCAAGTTCATTCGGATAAATGGGCTCAACCTCGACGCCCATTTTGTCAGCGACAGCCGCCAGGCGCTTGATCGAGGCGGCGGATGACGGCGGCTCTTCCTCCTTCGGATCGATAAGGACGGCGAGCGACCATTTCGCCGCGGTTTTCGCCTTCGGCGCGGTCCATCGCCTGCTCGTATGCTGGTCGAGCGCCGAAAGGAAGAAGCGGCGTTCCTCCCCCTTTAGCTTGTGCGGCGGCGCGATGCGCAGGCCCTGAATTTTCGGCTTCACCCCTCCGGTCAGTTCAACTTCAATCACCGGGGCCCGGAACCAATCAAACAGAAGCTTTGCGAATCGTTCAAATCCGCGAGGCGAAGTCGACGTAAAGGCGACGAGCAGCCGCTCAACCGGCGCTGCTCCGTTGTCGATGTCGCGCTGAAGCGCCGCTTCAAGTTCGGGAACGGCGTGCGCGTACAGCGACTTGCGTCCGAGCTCCACCATCGCCTGCACCGTCGGCGCGACGCGATGTCGGCGCGCTTCCGCCAGAAGCGAAGCGTAATAGCCTTCGCTCTGGTATGAATAGCTGCGCGCAAGATTGATGATGTTCGGGCGACGGCCGGTGAATAGATTCGGCGTCGTTAGATAGTCCCTGATGCGCATCACCTTGTGCGGCGTTTCGTGCTGCGCAAGATCGGACGTGTATTCGACCAGAATGAGCCAATCGCTCATCGAATTATGCTCATGCGTGGGCGCTCCTGTCGCCCGAAGCAGCGGGGGCGAGACGCTTCTCCAGCCGGATCGCGTCTTCACCGTCATCATAATATCCGGTTTTGCGCTCCAGCAGCGCATAACCGGCGCGCTCATATAATCGCGCCGCCGCCATGTTGGAAGGGCGCAGTTCGAGGCGCAACCGGTCCGCCCCCATCTTGCGGCAAAGTCGCTCCGCTTCACTGAGCAATGCGCCCGCCACGCCCTTTTCCCGATGGGCGGGATCCACCGCGAGCGAATAAAGACGCGCTGCTTTCGCTCCCTTCCGGAGGAGCAGCATGGCGTAGCCGGCGGCCGCGCCGTTTACGTCGGCGAGCAGAAATTGCGCCCGATTTCCGGCCAGCGCCCGCCTCAGGTTACGTCGGGAAAACCGGTCCGTTTCAAAGGATTGCCGTTCGATCCGGTCGATTGTGTCGAGATCGCTCCGGCGCGCGCGTCTGACGGTCAACAAATCGGAGCGATCTGGCGGAGGGCGCATCAGGGGAAATTAACGACGTCGCTATCCGTTTATCGAGTCGCCCCGGCCCGACAAGAAGACACTTCATCATTCGTCGAGTTGAAGCGCCGACGCCACAGCCGCCTTGAGGCTCGGCAGCAATTCCTCTTCGAACCAGGTGTTTTTCTTCAGCCAGCCATTGTTCCGCCATGAGGGATGCGGCGTCGGGAAACAGCGCGGTGCGAATTCCCGCCACCTTGCGACGGTGTCGGTCAGCGACCCTGCCCGGTCGCCGAGATGCCAGGATTGCGCGCAGGAACCGACCAGAACGGCCGTTCTGACATTCGGAAGGCACGCGATGACGCGCGCGCGCCAGAGCGGCGCGCATTCCCGCCGCGGCGGCCTGTCCGCTCCCTTTGCGTCGTATCCCGGAAAGCAGAATCCCATCGGCGCAATGGCGACGCGATTATCGTCATAAAAGATGTCCGGACCGATCCCGAGCCAGTCCCGCAAGCGATCGCCCGAGGCGTCGGTGAACGGGCGTCCGCTCCTGTGAACGCGCATGCCGGGCGCCTGGCTGAAGATCGCAAGCCGCGCCGAGGGCGCGATCTGGAGAACCGGGCGCGGGTCATGAGCGAGCGGGGCGCCCAACGGCGCATCAACACAACGCCGGCAGGCGCGAATCTCGCGCAGGAGCGCCGCGTGGTCGGCAACGGGTTCGACCGCTCGCGCAGACGCGCTAGGATGGGCTCGGCCGGTCATTTGCAATCCGCATCAAGAAGGCGACCAATGAAAGTGCGAAAGATATCCGTCAGCGGCGGATGCCAATGCGGCGCCGTGCGCTATCACGCGGACGTGATGCTGGACAACGCGCATATCTGTCATTGCCGCATGTGCCAGAAGGCGGTCGGCAATGTCTTCGCAGCCCTTGTCGCGGCGCCGAATGAAGCGCTTCAATGGACCCGCGGCAAGCCGTCGGTCTTCAAGAGCTCGGATCACGCGATACGCGGCTTCTGCCGGAAATGCGGCACGCCGCTCTTTTACAGATCCCTCGACAATGACCGCATCAATCTCACCATCGGGTCGCTCGACAGGCCGGAAAGGTTCGCGCCTAAGGCGCAGGTCGGAACGGAATCGCGCCTGTCATGGTTTGAACGCCTCGCCGCCCTTCCCGACGAGGGAGCGACCGGGGCCGGCGGAGAGGAGTATTGGGCGGCGTCGATCAGGCGTTCCAATCGTCAGCACCCGGACCGCGACACGGACGAATGGCCGCCGGCCTAGCGGCAAGCTCAATCCTTCGACAAATGCGCAAGGGAGGCGGCGTTCGCCTCCCAGTTCCGACCGTCGAAATCGCGGATGTCGATCGACGTGAATTGCGCTTTGTCCATGCAGTTCAGGTTAAGCGAATAGCCGTCGGGGTTTGAACGCGGAACGTAAAACGATTTCACGCCGCAGTGTTTGCAGAAGAGATGCCTGGCGACGCCGGTGTTGAATGTGTAAGTCGTCAGCGCATCCTCGCCCGTGATGAGCCGGAAGCGCGATTTCGGAACGATGAGATGAAGAAATCCCGTCATCGAACAGATCGAGCAGTTGCAGGCGTCGACGACGATATCGTCGTCGGCCTCCGCTTCCCATGTAACGGCGCCGCAATGGCAACCGCCCTTCTTCCAGCTCTTCGCCATCGAACTACTGCTTGTGGATTTTGCCGCCCTTCATCACAAAGCGGACATCGGTCAGCGCCTTGATGTCAGCGAGCGGATCGCCGTCGACGGCGATCAAGTCGGCGAGAAGACCGGGCGCAATGCGGCCGCGATCAGCGGTTCCAAAGAGGTCGGCATTATTGATGGTCGCGCTCCGAATGGCGTCGATCGGCGACTGGCCAAGCTCAACATGGCGCACCAGTTCGCCTGCATTGAGACCGTGCGGAAAGACTGCTGCATCGGTGCCGAGCGCCATTTTGACGCCGG
>CALKYG010000059.1 GCA_938003575.1 uncultured Alphaproteobacteria bacterium | reverse complement strand
GGCGACAACATCAACGGCATGGAATTCGACGCCGCCGCGCGAACGCCGGACCCGCAGCGGCTTCTGAAAGCCTATGGACAGAGCGCCGCGACGCTCAACCTCATCCGGGCTTTCGCAGGCGGCGGCTACGCCGATCTGCACAATGTCCACCGCTGGACCCTCGAATTCGTTTCGGGCAATCCCCAGGCGGAGCGGTACAAGGCGCTTGCCGACAGGATTTCAGAAGCGCTCAAGTTCATGGAAGCGTGCGGCATTACGGCCAAGGAAGTCCGCGCCGTCCGCGAAGTGGATTTCTATACGAGCCATGAAGCGCTGCTGCTCGGCTTTGAGCAGGCGATGACGCGCGTCGATTCAACGACCGGAAAATGGTACGACACGTCCGCGCACATGATCTGGATCGGCGATCGCACGCGCCAGCTCGACGGCGCGCATGTCGAATACTGCCGCGGGGTCGAGAATCCGATCGGCGTCAAATGCGGGCCGTCGCTGGAGCCGGATGAGCTTGTTCGGCTCCTTGATGCGCTCAATCCGTCGAACATTTCCGGCCGCATCGTGTTGATCGCCCGCTTCGGCGCGGAGAAGGTCGGCGCCGGACTCCCGCCGCTTGTCCGCAAGGTGCAGGCCGAAGGCCGCAAGGTCGTCTGGTCGAGCGATCCGATGCACGGCAATACGATCAAGGCGGAAAGCGGCCTGAAGACCCGCCGGCTTGACGACATCCGTTCAGAGCTCGATTCATTTTTTGATGTCTGTCGCGCGGAAAGCGCCTATCCGGGCGGCGTGCACCTCGAGATGACCGGTCAGAACGTGACCGAATGCCTGGGCGGACTTCAGGATATTTCCGAAAGCGACCTCAGCTCCCGCTATCACACCCATTGCGATCCGAGGCTCAACGCGACCCAAGCCCTCGAACTCGCGTTCCTGCTTGCCGACGAATTGAAGCAAAGTCGGGAAAAAGAAGCTCTAAGTCCCTGAAACAGGCCGAAACATTGTTTGAATGGGGATTGACCGCCGTCCATATCGCAGGACGAGCGGTGCGGCTATGGTCCCGCCATCGTTAGAGCGTCGGGAGTAACGAGTGTGGAGCGCAGGCTGAAAACGGGCGTCGTCGGCGCAGGCGTTTTTGGCGCCTATCATGCGGCCAAGCACGCCGCCTCCGACCGCGCCGATTTCGTCGGCGTCTTTGATACCGACCCGGCCCGTGCGGACTCGCTCGCCGATCGTCTCGGCGTCCGCAAATTCGCGGATTTTGACGGCCTTTTGGCGGCGGTCGATGCGGTGACGATCGCAAGCCCGGCTTCCGCGCATTTTGACGCCGCGCGCGCCGCGCTTGAGGCCGGCCGGCACGTATACGTTGAAAAGCCTCTGGCGATGACGGTCGCGCAGGCGGACATCCTGATCGCGCTTGCTGAAAAAAAGGGTCTCATCCTTCAGGTCGGCCATCAGGAGCGATTCGTTCTCGCCGCACTCGGGCTCCCGCTCGCAGGGTCCGAGCCCTCCAAGCTGGAATTCAGCCGGTGCGGTCCGCCGACCGGCCGGGGCGAAGAAGTCTCCGTCGTTTTCGATCTCATGATCCATGATCTCGACATCGCGCGATGTTTCGGGTTCGAGGCGCCGGTGTCGGTTTCGGCCTGCGGCGATCGCAATGAAACCATTGCGACATTGCTGTTCGCGGGCGGACGGCAGTGCTCCTTTATCGCAAGCCGCCGGTCCGAGGGCCGCAGACGATTGCTGAAAGCGGCGTTCGACGGCGGCGTGACGGAAATTGATTTCTTCAAACGCTCGGTCACCGGGTCGCCGGATCGAGCGGCGGCCGCTGCGTTCGCCGATCCGCTTGGCGCAAGCGTTGAAGCGTTCTTCGGGTCTATTCTGGATGGAACGCAGACCCTGGTCGACGGCAAGGCGGGGCGCGCTGCGATAGAATGGGCGTCCATGATCGAAGATGCGCGGGACTCGCTCAATGCGTCTGCGGCGATGCTTGACAGGAAAATTGCGTGAACGGCGTCGCAAATCTGATGCTTGCAGGGAAATCCGACGTCGGCGAGATCGCCTTCATCGATCTCAGGGCGCAGCAGCGGCGGATTCGCCCCCGGATTGAGGCGCGGCTGCAAGCCGTGCTCGATCACGGCCGGTATGTTGCCGGACCCGAGATCGAGGAACTTGAAGCGCTGCTCGCCGAAAAAACGGGCGCCGCCGCCGCCGTCGCCTGCGGCAGCGGCACCGCAGCGCTCATCATCCCGCTGCTTGCCGAGGGCGTCGACGCAGGCGACGCGGTTTTCATTCCGGCATTCACTTATAATGCGACGGCGAACGCTGTGCTGCTGACCGGCGCGACGCCTGTCTTTGTCGATATCGATCCTGAGACTTTCAACATGGATCCCGTCGATCTCGAACGCCGGATCGAGGCCGTGAAGCGTGAAACATCGCTTCGCCCGAGAGCGATCGTGCCGGTTGATATGTTCGGATCGCCGGCGGACTATCCCGCGATCGCTGCGATCGCCGCGAGAGAAGGCCTGTTTGTACTGGCCGACGGCGCGCAGGGATTCGGCGGTCAGCTGGACGGCAAATGGGTCGGGAATCTCGCGCCGGCGACGGCGACGAGTTTCTTTCCCGGCAAGGCGCTCGGCGCATACGGCGACGCCGGCGCGATCCTTGCGCAGGATCTCGCCGTCATCGAACGGTGGATTTCAATCCGCTGGCATGGAACGGACGCCGCGCGAAAGAATTCCGTCTGCGTCGGCTTCAACGGCCGGATGGACAGCTTCCAGGCGGCGGTGCTCCTCGAAAAGCTGGCGATTTTCGACGAAGAGCTTGAGGCGCGGCGCATGATCGCCGAAATCTACGATCGACGGCTTTCGTCCGTCGTCTCGCCGCAAAAGCATTTGCAACGCGCAAAATCCGGATACGGGTATTACACGTTCAGAGCGGCGCGGCGCGACCATGCAGCGGCGTTGCTGCGAGAGCGCGGAGTTCCGACGGCGATTTACTACGCGACGCCGCTCCACCAGATGCCGGCGTTCGAGAAATACGCGCCCGCCGAGCCGCTGCCGGCGACCGAGGCCGCTTGCGCCCAAGTTCTGTCGATTCCGATGCATCCTTATCTGACGCCCGATCAGGCTCATTATATCTGCGACTGCATTGTTGACGCCGTGGGTTCGGACGCGATCTGAAGAACCCGGCGCCGATCGGAAAAATACCGGATCAGCAACAGCGGCAAGGCGCTGACCGCGATCAGCAACAGCGCATCGGGCGACGCCTCGATGAGGCGTTCGTCGCCGGCGAGGCGATAGACGCGCGTCGCCAGCGTTTCGAAATTGAAATCGCGCAGGATCAGCGTTGCGGGAAGCTCCTTCATGATATCGACCATGACAAAGATCGCCGCGGCGGCGATGGATGGGCGCAGGAGCGGAGCATGGACGCTCGAGAGAATCTTCGCGTCGCCGGCGCCGAGCGTTCTTGCAGCCTCGTCGAGCCCGGTTTGAACTTGCGACAGCCCGCCGGAAATCGTGTTGTAGCCGGCGGTGAGAAAACGCACCGAGTAGGCGTAGATGAGCGCGATCGGACCGGCGGCCGCCCAGATCCTCAAACCGGTCGCCTCGCCGATAAAAGTGAAAACGCCGAGGACGCCAATGGCGATGACGGCGCCGGGGATTGCATAGCCGAGCGTTGCAAAGCGGATCATCCCTTTGACGACGGCATGCGCTGACCGGCCGATATAGGCGAGCGCGATCGCGAGGGTGAGCGTGGCGAGCCCGCCTGCGACGGCGATCAGGACGCTGTTTTGCAGCGCCGACGCAAGACCGCGCATCGCGTACGCCCCGACATCGAGCTTGGCCGCGATGACGGCGACCGGTGCGAGAAAACCGATGCCGACGAGCGCAAAGCAAAACAGCGGAACGGCGATTCGGGCCGGACCGTTCAGATTGAAGGATATCTGCGCCGCAGTGACGCGGGAGGCGTCTGCCGATTGCCCGCGCCTGCCGAGAGTTTCAAACGCGACCAGCAGCAATGCGAAAAGGAAAAGCGCAGATGCAAGGCGCGATGCGGCGGCGAGATCGCCGAAATTGTACCAGGTCCTGAAAATCCCGACGCTTAGCGTAGGCACGCCGAAATAGTCGGCGACGCCGAATTCGGCCGCAGTCTCCATCATGATGAGGGCCGTCGCGCCGGCAATCGCCGGCCGGCTCGCCGGGATGAGGATCTTGACCGCTGCGCGAAAGGGCGAAGCGCCGAGCGTGCGCGACGTTTCCAGAATTGCGGCCGATCTCGACGCGAAAGCGGCTCGCGCAGCAAGGTAGGCGTATGGATACAGCGTGACTGACAGGATGAAGACGGCGCCGGGCAGACTGCGGATACCCGGAAGGCCGGCATGCTCCATCGCCCGGGAGACCGGCGCGAAGGCGCCGAACGGACCGAGGAGGTCTGCATAGGCGTAGGCGGCGATATAGGCGGGAACGGCGAGGGGAAGCGCCAGCGCAATCGAAAGCGCTCGCCGGAAGGGAAAGTCGCAAAGCGCGGTGAACGCCGCAGCAGCGACGCCGAGAATTCCGGCGACGGCGCCGACGCCGATGCAGAGCGCAATCGTGCCGGAAACATAGGCCGGCGCCGTGGTCGCAAACACGTGCCGAAGGGTCTCCCCCATCGGCGTTGCGAGGCTCAACAGAACAGCAATCGCCGGCGCCGCGGCGAGCGCGCAAACAATTGACGTCGAAAGGAGGCCGGTCCGATACGCCGCCGCGGCCCCGGCGCGCCATCCATGCCGGTCTTTCGCATTCATGCGGCAAGCCCTATCATTCGTCGCCGGATGATGCGAGATGATCACGCTCATGAGCTTCGTCTTGCGGGACATCAGGCACAGTTACGGCGCCGGCGCCGTCGTCGACGGCGCAAGCCTTGAAGCGGCGCCCGGCGAGATCGTCGCCCTGTTCGGACCCTCGGGATGCGGAAAGACGACGCTGCTGCGCGTCGCCGCCGGGCTCGAACACCTGCAGGAAGGATCGGTCGAACTGGACGGAGCGGTCCTTGCCAACACGCAGATGCGCCTTCCGCCGGAACGGCGCCCGATCGGATTCGTTTTTCAGGATTTCGTGCTTTTTCCGCACCTCTCGGTGCGAAAGAATGTCGCCTTCGGGCTTGACGGCATGCCGCCCGAAGAGCGGCGGGCGCGCATATCGGCGGAACTGCGCGCCGTCGGTCTTGAACAATTCCAGGATCGTTTCCCGCACCAGCTTTCCGGCGGGCAGCAGCAGCGTGCGGCGCTCGCCCGCGCATTCGCGCGGCGTCCGCGCGTCATGCTGCTTGACGAACCCTTCGCCAGCATTGACGTTGCGCTGCGGCAAAGATTGCGCGCTGAAATGCGGCGCCATTTGAAATCGCGCGGGACGCCGGCGATCCTCGTCACGCACGACCCGTCAGAAGCAATCGAACTCGGCGACCGCATCGCCGTCATGCAGAACGGCCGCATTGTCGAGACCGCGACGCCTGAACGGTTTTTCAACGCGCCGAGAACCGTCAGCGCAGCAACAATCTTTCCGGGCAGCCAGTTCCTTGAATGCCGCCCGACCGATGCCGGCGTAGAAACCCGATTTGGAAGAGTCGATGCGGTGAAGAGGCCGGCGGACACCGCGTTCCTCGTCATTCATGACGGCGGGGTTGAGGCGCGCGTCGCCGCCGATGGATCCAATCGCGTCGTCGACTGCCGGTTTGAAGGACCGGAGTGGTTGATTTTTATCGGCAATCCGGCAGATCCAGCCAGGATCTTGAAAGCGAAAAGTCGACTTGCAATCGAGGCTGGCAGCGCCGTCAGCCTGTCGTTCAACCCCGAACTCATCCGAATTCTTGCGGCCTAGAGCCGCATCGAAAAGCGATTGCAGTTGATAATCATTCGCACTATGGTCGGCTTTCGTAACCTCGGAGCCCGTCGTGAAAAAGTCCTTGTGGACCGCCGTTTTAGTCGGCGCTTTCCTGGCGATGCAAGGATGCGGGAACGCAGACGGCATGCAAGTGAAGACAGACTCCTCAGCGGTCCCGATCGTTGGCGAGGTCAACGTCTATTCCGGACGGCACTATGATTCCGATCTTGCGATCTATGACGCGTTTACGCGAAAGACCGGAATAAAAGTCAACATCATCGAAGCGGGCGGCGATGCGCTCATTGAGCGACTGGCGCGTGAAGCGGACGCCAGTCCCGCCGATGTTTTCATCACTGCGGATGCGGGGATGCTGTGGCGCGCCAAACAGCGCGGGATCCTTCGGCCCATCAAGAACCGTGAGATACTCGAACGCGTGCCCGGACATTTTCGCGACGCGGATAACGACTGGGTCGGTCTTTCGAGACGCGCGCGCATTATCATTTTCGACAAAGCGAAGGGCGCGCCGGCGGGATTGAAGACCTACAGCGACCTTGCAGACCCGAAATACCGCGGCATGGTCTGCGTGCGATCGTCGACCAACGTTTATAATCAGTCGTTGCTCGCAAGCATGATTGAACACATGGGCGAGGCGGCCGCCGAGCAATGGGTGCGCGGCGTCGTCGCCAATTTCGCGCGCAAGCCGGAAGGAAACGACACGACCCAGATTGAAGCGGTCGCCGCCGGCGAATGCCGCATTTCGATCGTCAACACTTATTATCTCGCCCGCTATGTCGGGTCATCCGATCGCAAGATGAAAGCGATCGGCGAGAAAGTCGGCGTCATTTTTCCAAATCAGGAGACGACTGGCGCCCATGTGAATGTTTCAGGCGCGGGGGTCGCGCGCTACGCGCCAAATCCGGATAACGCCGAGCGGCTCATCGGCTTTCTCTTGAGCGATGAAACGCAGCAGGCGTTCGCCGCCGGCAACAACGAATATCCGGTTGTCGAAGGGATCGCGGCGGCCGGTCCCGTGACGTCGTTCGGCGACTTCCGCGCCGATGATCTCGACATGACCGCGCTCGGCGTTCATCAGGCTGAGGCGGTGAAGATCTTCGATCGCGCCGGCTGGCGATAAGGCCGCCCGCGCCGCCGCCCCCGATTTTTCGGTTCCGCAGCGATATAACATCTGGTATAACATCAAAAAAATCGCGCGGAGGCGAGTTTGGCTCATCATCATAATGGCGACGGGAAGGGCGGCGACGGCGTCGGCGGCGACGGAGACGGCCGCGAACCGCCGGGCCTCACCAAAAATGAAAGCCTT
>CALKYG010000058.1 GCA_938003575.1 uncultured Alphaproteobacteria bacterium | reverse complement strand
CCGATAAGTTGCATCACACACGCGCGCCGCGCAATTTTGCACCGCAACTTGACAGTGAATGCGCGCAGCAATCACCCTCGCGACAATCTTGCACGGGAGGAAAGACGAGAATGGCGCTCATCACGCTCGGCCGCATTGCGGCCTCTTCAATTTTGCGATTTCAGCATCTGGATTCTAAGAACACAGCTTGCTTTGCGCTGGCGCTCAATTTCTGTTCCAGCGGGGGAAGGAAATTTTGCGCCAAAAGAGCCGCTTCATTCGACGACCCGAAGCGGGCGCGCGGCGGATAAGGATGACGATGCGCAAGGCTCGCTATAACCTCCCGGCGATAAAGGGAGGGCGCCATGCGTAAACTTCTGCCGTTTGCGGCATTGCTGACCGCGATCATAACGCCGGTTGAAGCGTCGCCTTCAGTCCTCACGGTTGCGCAATGGCGCGCCGATCTCGCCGAGCTTGACGCCGTCATTCGCGAGACGCATCCGACGCCTTTCAAGGCGATCAGTGACAGCGAACTCAAGGCGCGCGTCGGAGCGCTCGACGCCGAACTCCCCTCGCTTGCAGACGCGGAAATCGTCATGCGGCTTGCCGAAATCGTCGCCGCGCTTGAGGACGGGCACTCGCGCCTCACCATCCCACGCGACCGGCCGGAGCTTGGCCTCGTCATGAGCCACTCGACGGCGGCGCCGACAAGCCTGCCGGCGCTCAATTTTCCCGCCGCCCCAACCATCTTCGAAAAATTCCCTGACGGCGCCTATGTCGTCGCCGCGAGCGAAGCGCATCGCGACCTCATCGGCCTTCGCCTCATCGCGATCGGCGGCGTTTCCGCCGATGCGGCGCTCGCAGCCGCCAGACGCGCCTCCTTCTCGAATGACAACGGGCTAAGGGAAATCATGGCGGCGTCGCTATTGTCGACGCCGGGCGCGCTCGCAGGCCTCGGGCTTGACGCCGACTTCACCTATCAATTCGGCGGCGCCGATGGCGCCGTTCGCACAATCACACTGGCGCCGGTTGGCGATGAGGCGATCACTGGCGCCTTCGGCGAGCCGCCGCCGCTCCATGCGCGCGAAGCGGACGCGCCTTTCCTTGTCGATCGGTCCCGCCCCGGCGTGATTTACGCCGCCGTCACCGAGATCGCCGACGGCGAGGACGAGCGCTTCGCCGCCTTCGCAAAAGGCGTCGCGGCTGAGGCCGAACGGCGCAACGCCAAACTCGTCATCGATCTTCGCCGCAATTTCGGCGGCGATGGAGGATTGAATAAAACCCTGCTTCTCGCCGTCGCGAACAGCCGCAAGCTCAATTGCTGGGGCCGCGTATTCGTGCTGACAGGGCCGCGAACCTTTTCTGCGGCGCAGATGCTGGTGAACGACCTCGAAGACCTGACGCGCACGCTCTTCGTCGGCGAAGCGACCGGTTCCCCGCCCGACCATTTCGGCGATCCGAAAAAGATTGCGCTGAAGAATTCGGGGCTTACCTTGCGCGTTTCAACGCTTCACTGGCCAAGCGCCTTCGGCCGCGACCGTCGCGCGGCGACCAATCCGGATATTCCCGCGCCATGGACGGCCGCCGATTATTTTTCCGGTCGCGACCCGGCGCTCGAAGCCGCGGCGGCTTATAAATTCACGGGCTTGAAATCGCTCCTGAAGGGCGCGCTCGACCGCAACGATCATTATCAGATCGCGCGCTATCTCCAGAATGAACGGCTCTTTCCGGATTCGGCGACAACGAGCTTTGCGTCGGAAATCCTTTCGCTCGCGAAGGACTACGAAACAGCGGGCGATAAAGAAAAGGCAAGCTTCGCCTATCGCTACGGCCGTGCCTTTTTCCCGGATGATGCGGCGCTAAAGGCGGCGTTTGAGACGTTTGAAGGCGGCGGCGCCGAATGAACGGCGCACGCCGCCTTGCACGATATCCTAGTTGTCGAGAAAGCTTCTGAGCTTCCTGCTCCGCGACGGATGTTTCAGCTTCCTGAGCGCTTTCGCCTCGATCTGGCGGATGCGTTCGCGGGTGACCGAGAATTGCTGGCCGA
>CALKYG010000057.1 GCA_938003575.1 uncultured Alphaproteobacteria bacterium | reverse complement strand
AAGAATCCGGTTTCCGACGCGCTGGCGCGCGAGGCGCTGAGGCTGCTCGCGGCGAATATTGTCGAAGCGTGCGAGAATCCCTCGAACAGGCAGGCGCGCGCCAATATGCTGCTTGGCGCGATGCTGGCGGGGCAGGCCTTCACCAATTCGCCCGTCGGCGCCGTGCACGGCATGGCCTATCCCCTGGGCGCGCTCTTTCATATTCCGCACGGTCTTTCCAATTCGCTGATGCTTGAGCCCGTCTTGCGCTTCAATGCGCCCGCCGCCGCGCATCTTTACGCGGAACTCGGCGACGTCATCGGCGCCAACGCCACCGGCGGCTTTGCGGAACGCACGGACGCCTTCATCGGCAAACTGATGGAGATCGTCGCGGCGACCGGCGTCGAACGCCGCCTGTCAAATCTGGGCGTTTCGCATAACGACCTGCCGCGCATGGCGGAGGACGCAATGAAAGCCGAGCGCGTCATGCGGAACAATCCGCGCGAGGTTGCTTATGACGACGCGCTGAAGATGTACGGCGAGGTTCTTTAGGTGGCTTCGACGCGCGCCGGTTACCGCCATTTCCTGCCCCTGCAAACGCGCTGGGCGGACAATGACATATACGGCCACGTCAACAATGTCGCCTATTACGGTTATTTCGACACGATCGTGAACGAATATCTGATCGCCGCCGGCGCGCTCGACATTCATTCGGGCGCCGTCATCGGCCTGGTCGTCGAAACGGGCTGCAAATATTTCGCGCCGCTCGAATTCCCGCAGAGTCTGGAAGGGGCGTTGCGCGTCGCCAGGATCGGCAACTCCTCGGTGCGATATGAACTGGCGATCTTCAAGGCGGGCGAAGAGAGACCCGCGGCGGAAGGTCATTTCACCCATGTCTATGTCGACAGACATACGCGGCGGCCGGTTTCCCTGCCCGCCGCGCTTCGTTCGGCGCTTGAGAAAATCGCCGTCTAGAGCGCCGGGCGAAAAAGCGGAATCACCGGCTTTTTCGCAAATCCGGCGCGACCGCAAAAATCGAGATCTTCGGGCGTTTCAGAATAAACGCCCGATGATCTAGAAAAATATCTCGCGGGCGATGAAAAGGATCGACGCCCAGGAAATGAGATAGACCGGCGTTCTGAGCCCCGGGATCCCGAGGATATAGACGACAGCGTGCGCGACGCGCGCATAGAAGAATATTTTCGCCGCCATTCCAATCGCAAGGCCTGCGCTGTCGCCGATCAGGTAGTCGGCGGCGATAAGAACGGCGATGAACGCCGGCAGCGTTTCCACCATATTGAGATGCGCCCGCTGCGCGCGTTGCGCCCAGAGCGGCGGCGTCGGCTGTTCCGCCGGGAAGTTTTTCGGATAATTCGTCAGGAACGTCAGCGGACCCCAGACGAAAATCCGCGCAAGGATGTAAGGCGTCCAGAGCAGCAGCGTCAGGACGCCCGACAAGGCGAGATAGGTGTAAGCCTCGCTCATCGTTCAGGCCGCAAATCCGCTGGCGATGACTTCAAGCTTGTTGCCGAAGGGGTCGCGCACGAAGGCCATATACGCCTCCGGGTCGCCCGGAAAGCCGGCGCGCGTTCCCGGCGCGCCTTCGCATTTGCCGCCAAACAATAGCGCGGTTTCGTGAAAGGCGTCGACATCGCCGCGCGTTTGCGCGTGAAACGAGATGTGAACGCCGTTGCCAGCCGTCGCCTCGCGCTTGTCATAGGGAAGCATCGCGAGAAACTGCGGCGCATCCTTGCCATAGGCGATGAAGGCGGAATTCGCCGCAAGGCGGCTGACGCCGATCGTCTTCAGCACCGGATCGAAGAATTTCTGCGCGTCGTCGAGATTGGAAACGCCGACAGAGAGATGGTCGATGAAATTTTGCATGATTGTTTTCCTTTGGAAAAAAGCGGCGCGGAGACGCTGCTCCGCGCCTCAATGCGATTAGAGCTCGCGGGAGGATTTGTGCTGGATCTCCTTCCAGTTCTTTTCCGCTTTCGCGATCGCGCCGTCCTTGTCCTTCTGATACATGCGGAAAATCTCTTCGTTGAGGAAAACGTAGAGCTTGCCGTTGCGGACGTCGGCGTATTTCGGATCGCCGTCGAACTTCTTGCCGACCGAAACGCCGAAGGTGCAGAAGCCGCCATAGGCCGGCGTATATTTCGCCGGGCTGCGGCGGAACGCGTTCATGTTTTCCTGCGACGCGAAATAATAGGCGACGCCCTCATGAACGGCGGTGAACTTCGCCGTGCCGTCGATGCGGTTGCCGATTTCGATGAAGGCGACGGGATCGACGCCGTGAAAGCCGAGCGGCGCGCCGGCGGCGGTAAGGCCGGGCACGGTGTTGTATTCGTCGGCGGCGATCGCCGGAACTGCGAATGTGCCGGCGAGCATGAGCGCGGCGATCGAAATGGCTGTCTTCATTGTTTTCGTCCTTCTGATGTTTCACGATGAATGCGACGGCCTTGCCGCCGCCGTTTCATCTGTCCGCATCGGGACGATCAATCAATATTCCGCCCGCAGTTAGGGATTTTTCGCAAGATCATCGGGACGCCTTGCAAAATTCAGTGCGCAGCGCGGCGGTATTCCGACGGCGGTCGCCCGAATCTTCCGGCGAAAGCGCGGGTGAACGCCGCCGGCGACTGATAGCCCGCCTCCGCCGCGATCTGCTGGACGCTCGCGCGCGTCTCATCGAGCATCGCGAGCGCTTTCTGCAGACGCCATTCGCTCAAATACGCCATCGGCGCGACGCCGAGGAGATCGCGAAAGCGCTCGGCGAAGCGGCTGCGCGACATGCCCGCTTCCTGCGCGAGGCTTTCGACCGTCCACGGCATGTTGGCGCGTTCGTGCACGCATTTCAGCGCGCGCGCGATCTGGCGATCTTCGAACGCGGCCATGATGGCGGCGAGATCGCCGCCGCGCGAGGCGCTGGTGCGGATGAGTTCGATAAACGCCGCTTCGGTCAGGCGAACGACGGAGGCCATGGAGCCGGGCTTTGTCTCGAATATGCGCTGCGTGATGAGGCGCAAAGTGTCGTCGAGCAAGGGCTCGCGCGCGCGATCGGCGGCGGTGAGCACGATGCAATCGGGAAGCGCCCGCAACAGCGGGTGATCCGCCCCTTCGCGGAAGGTGAAATGACCGCAAACCATCTGCGTTGAAGCGGACGGATCGCCCTCGCCGACGATGAGCACGCCCTCGCCCTTGTAGCCGGCGTCGCTCAGTACGGTTTCGAGCGGCGGCGCGGCGCGCCCGGGATCGTCCGCAAGTTCGTGGCTGCGACCGGCCGGAATGAGGATGAGATCGCCCGGACCGAGGATGACTGTCTTGCCGGACGGCAGGCGCACATGGCAGCGCCCCTGAACGACAAGGTGAAAGCGCGCCGCGCCCTTGTGCTCGGGCACG
>CALKYG010000056.1 GCA_938003575.1 uncultured Alphaproteobacteria bacterium | reverse complement strand
CAACGCCCGGCCGTAGGAGAAGGACAGCGCCCACGGCATCGCCTTGCGATACTCAGCGTTCATCGCATTCAGATTGGCTGTCGCCTCTTCATCAGACTGGCCGCCCGACAGAAAGACAATGCCGGGCACCGCCGCGGGAACGGCCCGGCGGAAACACTTCACGGTCTTTTCAGCGATCTCCGCGACGCCCGCCTGTTTCGCCGATTTCTTGCCGGCGATCACCATGTTCGGTTTCAGGATCGTGCCTTCGAGCGCCACGCGGGAGAAATAAAGTTCTTCATAAAGGAGCTTCAGCGTCAGCTCAGTGACCTCGAAGCAGCGGTCGATATCATGGTCGCCGTCCATCAGAACTTCCGGTTCGACGATCGGCACGATCTCCGCCTCCTGGCAGAGCGCGGCGTAACGGGCGAGCGCATGCATGTTGGCGCGCAGACAGCCGTAGGAAGGAATCGAGCGATCGCCATCCCGCCCGATATCGATGACGGCGCGCCATTTGGCGAACCGCGCGCCGAGACCGTAATATTCGGCAAGGCGCGCGCGCAGGCCGTCAAGGCCTTCCGTCACCTGCTCACCCGGAAATCCCGCCATGGGTTTTGCGCCCGCATCAACCTTGATGCCGGGAATGGAGCCCGCCTGTTCGATGAGCTTGACCAGCGGCGTTCCGTCTTTCGCATTCTGGCGAATGGTCTCGTCGTACAAAATGACGCCTGAGATATGGTTTTCCATCGCCTCCTTGGTGCGGAAGAGCATCTCACGGTAGTCGCGCCGGTTTTCAGCAGTCGATTCGACGTTGATCGAGTCGAAGCGCTTCTTGATCGTGCCCGAGGATTCATCCGCGGCGAGAATGCCCTTCCCTTGCGCGACCATGCCGAGCGCTATCTTGTTTAACGCCGTGAGATTCATTCAGGTCCTCCCTCAAATTCTACTTTTTCAGCGCGGCGACGCCGGGCAATTCCTTGCCTTCGAGCCATTCAAGAAATGCGCCGCCGGCGGTTGAAACATAGGTGAACCCGTCCTCAACGCCCGCGGCGGCAAGCGCGGCGACCGTATCGCCGCCGCCGGCGACGGCGACGAGCCCCGCTTCCTTTACGCGGCGCGCCGCAAACCGCGCCGCCTCGATCGTCGCCGTATCAAACGGCTTTGTTTCGAACGCGCCGAGCGGGCCGTTCCAGACGAGCGTTTTCGCCTTTTCGATATGCGAGGCGATCGCATCGACGCTGTCCGGCCCGACATCGAGGATCATCTGGTCAGGATCGACTTTGTCCGCCGCGCGAACTTCATGCGCCGCGCCCGCCTTGAACTCCTTCGCGACGACGACGTCCGTCGGCAAAACGATTTCGCAATCGCGGTCGGCGGCTTTCGCCATGATCGCGCGCGCGGTGTCAGCCAGATCAGGCTCGCAAATCGATTTGCCGACGGAAAAACCCTTGGCGAAAAGGAAAGTGTTCGCCATGCCGCCGCCGACAATCAGAACATCCGCCTTTCCGACGAGATTGAGCAGAAGATCGATCTTCGTCGAGACTTTCGCGCCGCCGACGACGCATATCAACGGCCGCTGCGGGTTTGAAAGCGCGGCGGAAAGATAGTTGAGCTCCCGCTCCATCGCGCGTCCGGCCGCCGCTGGAAGAATATGCGCAAGCCCCTCAGTCGAGGCGTGCGCGCGGTGCGCCGCCGAAAAGGCGTCGTTAACGTAAAGATCGCCGTTCGCCGCGAGCGCCTTGGCGAACTCGGGATCGTTCTTCTCTTCGCCGGGGTGAAAGCGCGTATTCTCGAATACCGCGATATCGCCGCCGATCATCTTTTTGGCGACCTTCGCCGCATCATCGCCGATGCAATCATCGGCGAAATCGACCGAGCCGCCCAGCAGCTGTTCAAGCTTCCTGGCGACCGGCTTCAGGCTTTCCTTCGGATCTCGTCCTTTCGGCCGGCCGAAATGCGAAAGCAGAATGACTTTCGCGCCTTTTTTTGAAAGCTCTTCGATTGTCGGCAGCGCGCGCTCGATCCGGGTGGCGTCCGTCACCGCTCCGTCTTTGGCGGGCACGTTGAAATCGACGCGCACCAGAACGCGCTTGCCGCGGACGTCGAGATCGTCAATCGTGCGAAAGCCCGTCAAGATCAGCCTCCTCAGAGCAATTTGCCCATTTCGAGCGCGACATCGCTCATGCGCGTCGAGAATCCCCATTCGTTGTCGTACCAGGTGAGAATCCGGCAGATCCCGCCGTCGACGATCTGGGTCTGGGCGGTTGCGAATGTCGACGAATGCGGATCATGCATGAAATCGGACGATACGAGAGGCTTGTCCGTATAGGCGAGCACGCCTTTCATCGGACCGTTCGCCGCTTCGACGATCGCCGCGTTGATTTCCTCGACGGATGTCGCGCGCTTCGGCACGAAAACGAGGTCGACAACAGAAACATTCGGCGTCGGCACGCGGATCGATGAGCCGTCGAGCTTGCCCTTGAGCGCCGGAATGACGAGGCCGAGAGCCTTGGCCGCGCCGGTCGATGTCGGGATCATCGACATCGCCGCCGCGCGGGCGCGATAGAGATCCTTGTGCATCGTATCGAGCGTCGGCTGGTCGCCGGTGTAGGAATGGATCGTCGTCATATAGCCGCGTTCGACGCCGATCACGTCATTCAGCACTTTGGCTACCGGCGCGAGGCAGTTGGTCGTGCACGATCCGTTCGAGACGACAACGTCGTTCTTCGTCAGCGTTTCATGATTGACCTTATAGACAATCGTCTTGTCGGCGCCGTCGGCGGGCGCTGAAACCAGAACGCGGCGGGCGCCGGCGGCTAGGTGCGCTGACGCCTTTTCCTTGCTGGTGAAGATGCCGGTGCATTCAAACACGATGTCGACGCCGAGATCTTTCCACGGAAGTTTCGCCGGATCGCGCTCAGCGAAGACCTTGATCGGACCGCGTCCGGCGTCGATCGCATCCTTGCCGGCCTTCACTTCAACCGGGAACTTTCCATGCACCGAATCATATTGAAGAAGGTGGGCGTTCGTTTCGACTGGGCCGAGATCGTTGATCGCGACGACGTCGATCCCCTGGCGGTTGTTCTCGATCATTGATCGCAATGTCAGCCGGCCGATCCGTCCAAACCCGTTAATCGCAACTTTAAGCGCCATCTTCCTACTCCCTGTCGATGAGTTTCCGCGCCGCCTCAACGACGGCGTCGCTCGTGATTCCGAAATGCTCGTAAAGCGCCGGCGCAGGCGCGGACGCTCCAAACCCTGACATGCCGATGAAGGCGTCCTTCTTGCGCAGGAAAAGGCGCCAACCCTGCCGCACGCCGGCCTCGATCCCGATGCGCGGCGCCTTGCCGAGCACGAATTTCCTGTATTTCTCGCTTTGCGCGGCGAACAGCTCGAAAGACGGCGCCGATACGACGCGCGCGCGAATCCGGCCGCAGGCGAGTTTTTTCTGCGCATCAAGCGCAATTTCAACCTCCGACCCTGTCGCAATAAGAACGACATGCGGGTCAGGCGCATCGGCCAGAATATAAGCGCCGTTGGCGCAGAGATTTTCATCCGTATGCGCAAGGCGCGCCGGCGCCAGGTTCTGACGCGTCAGCGCCAGCACCGACGGCGTCGACGCGGAGCCGAGCGCAAGCGCCCAGCATTCCGCCGTTTCGATCGCATCCGCAGGGCGAAACACGTTGAGATTGGGGATGCAGCGAAGCGACGCGAGATGCTCCACCGGCTGGTGCGTCGGGCCGTCTTCGCCAAGCCCGATCGAATCGTGCGTCATGACATAGATGACGCGAACGCCCATCAACGCGGAGAGGCGGATGGCGGGACGGCAATAGTCAGCGAACGCCAGGAACGTGCCGCCGTATGGAATGACCCCGCCGTGCAGCGCCATTCCGTTCATTGCGGCGGCCATGCCGTGTTCACGAACGCCGTAATAGACGTAGCGCCCGCCGTAATTCTCAGCGGTTAGCGGCGCAAGCGCCTTCGTCTTCGTATTATTGGAGCCTGTGAGATCCGCCGAGCCGCCTATCGTTTCGCAGATCGTCGCATTTACGATCTCGAGAGCCATTTCCGACGCCTTGCGCGTCGCGACCTTCGGCGGATTTGCGCTGAGTTCTTTCTTGTATTCAGCGATTGCGGCGCTGATGCCGGCGGCGATGTCGCCCCGCAACGCCCAATTGAACGCTTCGCGATCCGGCGATGAGTCTCGGCGCGTCTCCCACATCGTCCTTTCATTGCGTCCGCGCGCGCCGGCGGCTCGCCAGGCGGCAAGGATGTCGCCCGGAACCTCAAAAGGCGGGGACGTCCAGCCGAGCGCAGCCTTGGCGGCGGCGACTTCGTCGCCGCCGAGTGGGCTGCCGTGGGTCGCCGAGGTCCCCTGCTTGCTCGGAGCGCCCTTGCCTATGATGGTCTTGACGGCGATCAGGGTCGGCCGATCCGCATGCTGAGCTTCAGCGAGCGCTTTCGACACGGCGCGCCGGTCATGGCCGTCGACGCGCGACGCCGCCCAACCCGACGCTTCGAACCGCTTCAACTGGTCGGTCGAATCGGCAAGCGACACCTTGCCGTCGATCGTGATGTTGTTGTCGTCCCACAGAACAACAAGCTTCCTGAGCTTCAAATGGCCGGCGAGCGATATCGCTTCCTGACTTATCCCCTCCATCAGGCAGCCGTCCCCGGCGATGACGTAGGTCTTGTGATTGACGAGCGCTTCGCCGAAGCGGGCGGAAAGATGCGCCTCGGCGATCGCCATGCCGACGGCGGCGGCGAGGCCCTGACCCAATGGGCCCGTTGTCGTCTCGACGCCGGGGGCGTGGCCGTATTCCGGATGACCTGCCGTTTTCGATCCGAGCTGCCGGAAGGTCTTCAGATCGCCGATTTCCATCCCCGGATAGCCGGTCAAATAGAGAAGCGAATACAGCAGCATGGACCCGTGTCCGGCCGACAGGACGAAGCGGTCGCGATCGGGCCAGCCGGGATCGGCGGCGTCAAATTTCAGGAATTCGGTGAAAAGGACGCTGGCGGCGTCCGCCATCCCCATCGGCATGCCAGGATGGCCCGACTTCGCCTGTTCCACCGCATCCATCGACAGCGCCCGAATGGCGTTCGCCATCCGGCTGAACAGGTCATCGGGAATGGCCGGGGATGCGCCGCCTGATTCTGTCGCCATGTTGTCCCTCAGGGCCGACGCTTGGAGGAGCGATGCGCCGGCGCGCGCTTGCCGCTGGATCGAATTTCGCGCTGTTGCGCGCGCTAGATGCCTTGCGCGCTTGTAAGGGTCAAGGGCTGCAAAGCCGCGCTGGCGAGGGTGGACAAAAAGGCCCGACGAGCCCCAAGAATTGGGGCGCCAGCAAGATCAAGGCAGCCATGAGTTCGCTAGAGATCGCAGTGAAACGCCTCGCCGGCGCGCTCGACGCGCTCGAAAGCAAACTCGACGATCGGCTTTCCGACCTGAAACAGGGTGAAGAGACGATGGCCGCGGCGCGGATCAAGGCTCGAACCGCCAAAATCCAGGCCGCGGCGGCGGCCGAAGACCTTTCCGACGCCATCCGCGACCTAAAGACGCTGATCGGCGGCGAATCGTCAGCCAATGAGGGTTAGCCGGTGGCCCAGGTCGACATCATGGTGAATGACCGCCTGTTCAAGGTCACCTGCGAAGACGGGCAGGAAGAGCGCCTGGAGCGGCTGGCGGCGCATTTCGACCGTCATGTGCAGGACTTGTCCCGCGACCTCGGCCAGATCGGCGATACGCGGCTTTTTCTCCTTTCCGCGCTGACGATCTGCGACGAGCTGTTCGAAGCGCGGGCAAGGCTCGCTGAACTCGAGGACGGCGGCGAGCCGCTCGACGCGGCGACGGCGCGCGGCGCGGCGCGCGTGCTTGACGCAGCGGCGAAACGAATCGACGACATGGCGGCGCGGCTCGCCCAGGCTTAAGCGTTCAGCACACCGTCATGATGTCGCTGAGCTTTTTCTTCCTGAGCGCATGGAGCGGAACGAGCGCATCGTCTGAAGGACGGCCGACGACCACGAGAAGATATGGTTTCTCCGTAGACGGACGGTTTAGCTTCTTTGACAGAAAAGTCATCGGGTTCGGGGTATGCGTCAGCGTCGCAAGCCCCGCATGGTGAAGTGCGGCGAGCAGAAAGCCGCAAGCGATCCCGACGCTCTCGTTCATGTAATAATTCTTCAAGGATTGGCCGGGCTCAACGCCGCCGCGTTTTTGCGCGAAAACGGCGATCAGCCAAGGCGCAATCTCCAGAAACGGCTTGTTCGGATCGGTGCCGAGCGGCCGTAACGCCTCCAGCCATTCGTCTCCGGCTCGTCCGGCGTAGAAGGCGCGCTCCTCGTCTTCGGCGGCGGCGCGGATCTCCGCCTTGAGCTTCTGGTCGCCGACGACGCAGAAATGCCACGGCTGGTGATTGGCGCCGGACGGCGCGCGGCCCGCGGCGGCGACGCAGTTCTCGATGATTTCGAGCGGCACCGCGTCGGGGCGGTAATCGCGAATGGTGTGACGGCGACTGATCTCATCGAGAAATGCGCGCGAACGGGCGCGCATGTCATCGATATCCCGGTCGACGAAGTCTTTGAGGTTCTTAAGCGGCGTCGCAGGAAAATCTGTCATTCAGTGTCCGGAATGTCATTCAGTGTCCGGAAACAGCCGGCCGGGATCGGCGATTTCCCGATAGATGCGGCCTGCCCCCGGCGTTTCGGACCCGTCTTTTCCGACATAGACGGCGTTGATCTCGATTGCATCAGCGCCGAAGGTCACTTTTGAGCGAACCGATCCGACCGTCTCGTGACCTTCGACCTTCTCTTCCGTGACGAGGCCGCCGTCGATGAATTCAGACGTGCCGGTCGTGTGAAAGCCAGCCGTGGTGAAATAGTGAAAGACGTATTTCTTCGCTCCTTCATCAAAAAAGAAGATCGTTCGCCCGCCATAGTCCTTGCCTTCGATTCTGTGTGTCGACTGAAGAGCGCGGCCGTTCAGGATGAGTTCGTATTTTGCGATATCGACGTAGGGCTCGCCGTTGTCGTCCGTCCATTCCGCTCGAAAGGTCTTTCCCGAAAACGGCGCAAACATCGCCATCGGTTCATACGCGGCGGCGACCGAAGCGGAGGCGATCGTTTCCGTTTCGGCGGTCGGCGCGCCCGCCGGTTCCGCGTCGGCGGCGGGTCTGGCGCAGCCGGCAATGAGCAGCGCAACGGCAAGAACAGTGATCTTCATCGGATATCTCCACATCTTATATGTACCGTTTAAGTTACATGTTGACGCGGGTCAAGCGTCACCGCCGGCCGAACAGCTTTTCGATATCAGCGAGTTTCAACTCGACATAGGTCGGGCGGCCGTGATTGCACTGCCCGGAATGGGGTGTCGCCTCCATTTGGCGCAGGAGGGCGTTCATTTCCTCGACGGCGAGCCGCCGTCCGGCGCGCACCGAGCCGCGGCAGGCGATCGAGCCGCAGATATCTTCGAGCTTCTCCTTAAGCGCGAGGCCGTCGCCGATTGAAGCAAGATCGTCGGCGAGGCGGCGAACGACCGCCGCGATGTCGGTCTGTCCGAGGAGCGCCGGCGTCTCGCGGACGATGACGGCGTCTTCGCCGAACCGCTCCAGAACAAGACCAAGTTCGGCGAATTCGCCTTTGCGCGCGTCAAGCCGTTCGGCCTCTTCCGGCTCCAGCTCGACGATTTCGGGAATGAGCAGGCCTTGCCGCGCGACGACGCCCTCTTCCAGCGCGCGTTTCATCGATTCGTAGACGAGACGTTCATGCGCCGCGTGCTGATCGACGATTATGAGTCCGTCCTCAGTCTGCGCCACAATATAGGTTTCATGGACCTGCGCACGGGCGGCCCCTAATGGGAACGCCGTCAAGTCAGAAGCGGACGGGATATCCGCATCAGCTTCTGCGCGCGCCGAGGGTGCAATCCCGACAAGGGCAGGCTCGTATTCTCGAGGTCGATCGTGGAGCGCCGCAAACGCCGGGGCATGCGGCCGAAACGGATTGGCGCGCGCCGGCAAGTCCGCGGACTGCATTTTTCCAAGAGCAAACGCTGATGTCGTCGTCGCCGCGCGGTGGCCGGCGCCCGAAAGCGCATGGCGCAGTGCGCCGACGATGAGTCCCCTCACCTCGCCGCCGTCCCGAAAACGGACTTCGGTTTTCGCTGGATGCACGTTGACGTCGACCAGTTCCGGTTCGATCTCGAGAAACAGCGCAACCGCCGGATGCCGGTCGCGAGCGAGGAAATCGGCGTAAGCGCCGCGAACCGCCCCGACGATCAGCTTGTCACGGACCGGACGGCCGTTGACGAAAAGAAACTGCCTGTCAGGGAGGCCGCGATTATAGGTCGGAAGACCGGCATGCCCTTTCAGCGACGCGCCCGCGCGCGCGGCGTCGACGGCGACGGCGTTGTCTTCAAAATCGCGGCCCATGACAGCGCCGAGACGCCGCAGGCGGCCGCGATCATCGTCGCTTTCCGCAGCATAGGCGAACAGCGTCCTGCCGTCCGCAACCAGAGAGAACGCGATCTCCGGATGCGCCATGGCGAGGCGCTTGAGGACGTCGCCGGCCGCACCGAGTTCCGATCGTTCCGACTTCAGAAACTTCAATCGTGCGGGCGTCGAATAGAAGAGATCGCGCACGACGATGCGCGTTCCCGCCCCGGAGAACGCCGCCGGGCGCGGCCCGTCAACCGCCCCGCCATGCACGCTGAGAGCGACGCCCGATGAGTCGACTGCGCGTCGCGAAACGATGTCGAGCCGCGCAACCGCGCCGATCGACGGCAGCGCCTCGCCGCGAAAACCGAGCGTTGAAATATTCATCAGATCATAATCGCCGTCGGCGCCCGGCGCGAGCTTCGATGTCGCATGACGTTCGACCGCAAGAAGCAGGTCTTCGGCGCCCATGCCGCAGCCGTCGTCTTCAACCGCAATCTCAGTCTTGCCGCCGGCGATCAGCGAAACCGATATCCTGCGCGCGCCGGCGTCGATCGAATTTTCAACGAGTTCCTTCAACGCCGAGGCTGGCCGTTCGACGACCTCGCCAGCCGCAATGCGATTGACCGCAGCCGCCGGCAGGCGGCGGATCGTCGGCGCGGCATGCGCGGAAAGGAAGGCGGCCTCTCGATTCGGCATGACGCACTATGACGCGGTTCAGCGCCAAAGTCAGCGCAGCGATCTATTCCAGGCGGTCGAGGATCCATTCGCGCGTCGGACGATAAGCGCCAGGCGTCAGCTCTATCAGTGAGAAATCGCCGGCCTTGCGGACGATGTCGGTCTCGGCGCCGTTCGCCTGCACTATCCTGCCCTCCCACGCGCAGCGCGCATGCGCCTGTTCCCGCACCGCGGAACGCAAGGGAAGCGCAACGCAATCAAGGGCTGTAAGGCGCACCGCCGCCGGCTGTTCTTCCGCCTTGCATTTCGGCTCCTCGCCGTCGACTTCCTTGCAGGCGAGCGCCTTCACCAGAATTGCGGACACAACTTCGCGGCCCGGTTTCTTGTCGACCGTCGACAGCGACTGACAGCCCGCGATCGCTGCGGCGGCGAGTATGAACGCCGGCGCGCGCATCGGATCAGTAAACTCCGGGCAGAAGAAGCGCTTCATCATTTTTGATGGTGACCTTGGCGCCTTCGCCGGTCACGTTTTCAATCGCTTTCTTGCGGTCGGCATGCCACGCCTCAGGGTCATCGACACGCAGGGGCGCCGCAGAATCGTCGACCTTTCCATCGACGAATTTCCAGAACATGAGCTGATTGGCGAAGCTTCGGTCTTTCTCGGCCCGCCCGCCGTTTTCAGCGGCGAGGACCGCACGAATATTGGGATCGGCGACCATGGCGCCGGCGTCCTGGAGAAGCAGCTGTTCACCAGCGGTCGGCGGAGCCGCGGAGACATCGCCAAGCAGCACCTGTTTGGCGCGCTCCGACGGAGACAACTCCTGCGGGCGGGATTCGCCCGGTTTCGGCGGCCGCAGCGCATAGTCCGGCGGCACGACCAGCGGCGCCTTCGTCGCGATTGCAAACTCATCGGGCGGATTCTTGCCGCCGCCCAGCGCCTTGCCGAAGCCTGCGCAGCCCGAAAGCGCAGCCGCCCCGCCGGCGAGAACGACACAGAGACGAAGGGTTCTTGTCGAGATCATTACGCGACTGCTCCGTTGAAAGTTTGCGCCTGTATAGCCGCGGCTGCGGCGGAGCGCAAAGCGCCTATTGGGGCTTCTTCCCATCCTTGTGGAGGAGCGCGTCAACAATAAGGCAGGCGAAGCCGACATTGATCGCCGCATCCGCCACATTGAACACCCAGGGAAACAACAGCCCTGAAAAATCGAGAAAATCGACGACGTAGCCGTAGCTTACCCGGTCATAGAGATTGCCGATCGCCCCGCCGATGATAAGGGCCGCGCCGGCCGCCGCAAAGCGCCGCCTGAGCCTGCCGAGCCAGACGATCATCACGGCGGCGATCGAAATCGAGATCGCCGAGAGCAGGACCCGGGAGGCGAAGCCGCCCGCCAGCATGCCGAAGCTTGCGCCTCGATTTTCGACATAGGTGAGATCGAACACCGCCGAGAGTTCGATGCGGCGGCGAACCGGCAGGTCGACCACATTGACGATCCAGAATTTCGACCCCTGATCGAGAATGGCGACGGCCGCCGCCGCGGCTATTCCCTGGATGAAAAGCGGGTTGGCGCGCGCTGTCGAAAGCCAGGTCCTGACGCTCGCCCGTGCGGTCTCGACATTCATGGTCAGGCCGCCTTCCCATCCAGACGGTCGACAGCGTCGGCGCAGCGGCCGCAGGCGTCGTCATGTCCCGCCGTCGACCCGACATCGTCCGTGTATCGCCAGCAGCGCTGGCATTTCCTGAGGCCGCTTTTGGCGACGACGACGGAGACGCCGGCGACGTCATCAAGTCGGAAGGCGTTCGCCGGGCCGTCACCCGCCTCGACCTTGATGTCCGAGGTGATGAAGAGCTCCGCGAGATCGCGCCCCTCAACGCTCGCGCGCAACGCTTCGTCAGCGAGATAGAGCGTCGGCGCCGCTTCAAGGCTTGCGCCGATGCGCTTTTCGCGGCGCTCAACCTCGATCGCGCCGGTGGCGACGCGCCGGATGCGGCGAAGCCGCGTCCATTCAGCGGCGAGCTTATCGTCGCGCCAGTCCGCTTCCGCTTCCGGCAACAGCTGAAGGTGAACCGATCCCGCATCCTTGCCGCGCCGATAACCCCACGCTTCTTCCGTCGTGAAAACGAGGACCGGCGCGACCCATGAAATGAGATGATCGAAGGCGATATCCATCACCGTGCGCGCCGCGCGGCGGCGCGGCGTCGACGGATGGTCGCAATAGAGGCTGTCCTTGCGGATATCGAGATAGAAGGCGGAG
>CALKYG010000055.1 GCA_938003575.1 uncultured Alphaproteobacteria bacterium | reverse complement strand
AAAAGTAGCAGGCATACTCAAGCGACAATCTATACGAGTATTCGTTAAGACATGCCTTCCGGAACGGGCTTTGCGGGCCGCTTGCACGGGGCTAGGACCACCGCGATGAGCGATTTCAGCGAAACCGGGACCCGGCCCAGGAATTTCGGGGCGACGCTCGGCCGGATGACGCGCGTCTTGCTTCGCTCCGAGCTCGCGCGCTGGCGTCCAAGGATGATCGCCGCCGCGCTCGTAACCCTTGCGTCAAAAGGCCTTGCCGTCGCGGCGCCGGTCTTCCTCGGCGCCGGCATCAACAAGGTTGTGGCGGGGGAGGCGGGCGCCGGCGCGGATTTCGCCGGGTCATTCCTTCTGTTCGCCGCCGCGCGCTTTCTGTCGAACGGCCTGCCGCAAGCGCGCGACGCCTTCTTCACCCGCGTGACGCAGGACGCCAATCGGGTCATTGCGGTGGAGGCGTTCGCCCACGCGCAGGCGCAATCGCTGCAGTTTCACCTCACCCGCCGCGCCGGCGCGATCAACCGCATCATCGAACGCGGCGCCGGCGCGATGGAGTTCCTGTTGCGCTTTCTCGCCTTCAATATCGGACCGACGGCGATCGAACTCGCGCTCGCCGCCGGTGTCATGGCGGCGCTTTATTCGTGGGAGCTTGCGGCGGCGGCGGTCGCGACGGTCGCCGCCTACGCCCTGTTCACGGTAATCATCACCGAATGGCGGAACCGGCAGCGCCGGGCGATGAATGAAGCCGATACGGAGCTGCGCGCCGTGACCATGGATACGCTGACGAATTTCGAGACGGTGAAGGCTTTCGCCGCCGAGGCGCGCGAGACTGGGCGGTATGACGCCGCCATGCGCGCGTACAACGACAAATATGTCGTACAGGCTCAATCGCTTGCGCTCCTGAACGCCGTGCAGGAGTTCGTCATGACGGCCGGCCTTCTCGCCGCGGCCTTGCTCGCCTCGTTTTCCGTCCGGGAAGGGCAATTGAAAGCCGGCGACATCACCGCTGTCATCCTGATGCTGACAAACATCTATCGCCCGCTCAACATTCTCGGCTTCGCCTGGCGTGAGATCAAACAGGGCGCCGTCGACATCGAGAAGCTTTTCGATCTTCTCGATCTGAAACCGGAAATATCCGACCGGCCGGGCGCCGCCGTGCTGTCGCCGCGGGGCGGATCCATCCGGTTTGAGAATGTTTTCTTCACCCATGCGGGACGCGAGGGAGGCCTCTCGGGCGTAGACTTCGAAATAGACGGCGGTTCATTTGTCGGCATCGTCGGCCCGTCCGGCGCCGGCAAGTCGACGATCCTGAAACTGCTTTTCCGATTTTACGATCCTTCAGCCGGACGAATTCTGATCGACGGAACCGACATCCGCGACGTAACGCAGGAATCGCTGCGGGCCTCCCTTGGCCTCGTTCCGCAGGAAGTCGTGCTGTTCAACGACACGCTGCGGTTTAATCTCGCCTATGCAAAGCCGGAAGCCGGCGATGATGACATCATGGCGGCCGCCCGCCGCGCGCAACTGGGAGAATTCATCGCCGGATTGCCGGACGGCCTCGACACGCGAGTCGGCGAGCGCGGCTTGAAGCTGTCCGGCGGAGAGAAGCAACGCGTCGGCGTCGCGCGCGCGATCCTTCTCAATCCGCCGATCCTGGTGCTTGATGAAGCGACGTCATCGCTCGATTCAGAAACGGAAAAGGATGTGCAGGCCGCGCTCGCCGAAGCCTCCAGAGGACGCACCACGATTGCAGTCGCCCATCGCCTGTCGACGCTTGCGCGGGCTGACGTGATTTTTGTTCTCGACAAGGGCAGGATTGTCGAACGGGGGCGCCACGAAGAATTGTTGCGGCGAGGCGGCCTTTACGACCAGCTCTGGCGGCGGCAAACGCATCTCGACGGTAAAGGCGGCGTGTCAGGCGCCGGCGCCGACCCGGCGTTCGCCGCCGGCGGTTGACGTCCAGCGCTCCAGAACCCGGCGCAAGGCCTCCGGCTTGACCGGCTTCGCCAGGTAATCGTCCATGCCCGCGTCAAGGCAACGCTGCCGGTCCTCGGCGAGCGCGTGCGCCGTGACGCCGATGATCGGAATCCTGACGCCGTTGAGGCGCTGCGCGTCGCGGATGTGCGACGTCGCTTCGACCCCGTCCATTTCCGGCATCGAGATATCCATAAGGACGATGTCAAACGCCATGCGGCCGTAAAAGTCGACCGCTTCGCGGCCGTTCGCGGCGATCGTCGCCTCGCAGCCGAGCTTTTCAAGCATCGATGTGATGACCATCTGGTTGACGACATTGTCCTCTGCAACGAGAACCTGCGCCGTCATTTTGTTATGCGGCGCCGGCGCAGCGTCCGGCGCCGCCGCCGACTTGATCGCCTGCAACGCGGTCAACGCCTTGTCGATTGCGCGCCCGCGCAGGCATGAAACGATCGTATCGAGAAGCATTGACGAGCGCGCGGGCTTGACGAGGTATCCGTCAAACAGGGCGTCTGCGACATCTTCGGGCCGGCCCTTGCGTCCCGCCGACGTCAGCAGGATCAGCGGGAGGGCCACCGTCGCCGAGCAGCGCCGCAGTTTCGAGGCGAGTTCGATGCCGTCGACGCCCGGCATCTGCTGATCGAGGATGGCGATATCATAGCCGGCGCCGGACGCCGCCGCCGACTGAGCGGCTGCAAACGCCGCCGTCGCGTCGGCGAAAGGATGAACCTCAATTCCCCATGCGGCCAGTTGTTCTGAAAGGATGTCTCTGTTTACTTCGATATCATCGACGATGAGCGCGCGAACGCCGGCGAGATCGTCAGGCGAGGGAATCGCCGCCGGCGCCGATTGATCGACGGCGAGCGGAATGCGAATGACGAAGCGGGAACCCTTGCCGACCACGCTCGAAGCGGCGATCGTTCCGCTCATGGCGTCGACAAGCTTTCGCGTGATCGCAAGCCCGAGACCGGTGCCGTCATGGCGGCGCGCGGATGAGTTGTCCGCCTGTTCAAAGGCCTCGAAGATCGAGTCGAGCTTTTCTTCGGGAATGCCGCAGCCGGTGTCCTCGATCGCGATTTCGACGTCAGCCGTCTCGCCGCGCCTGCGTCCCTGAACCGAGATCAGGATGTGGCCGGTCTCCGTGAATTTCACCGCGTTTCCGAGAATATTCGTCACGACCTGACGGACGCGGCCGACATCGCCGACGAATTTGTCGCCGAGCGAAGGCTGATACCGAAGCATCAGCTCGACGCCTTTTTCCTGCGCGGTGAGGGACAGGAGCGCCATCACGTCTTCCACTGCGGCCCGAAGATCGAACGCATCGGCGGCGAGCGTCATCTTGCCCGCTTCGAGCTTGGAGAAATCGAGAATGTCGTTGATGATTGACAGGAGGTTTTCGCCGCTGTTGACGATCACCTGAGCCATTTCCCGCTGGCGGGGGTTCAGCGCGGTGTCGAGCAGAAGGGACGACATGCCGATCACGCCGTTCATCGGCGTACGGATTTCATGGCTCATATTGGCGAGAAACGCGGATTTCGCCCTGCTCGCCGATTCGGCGGCTTCCTTCGCTTCGGTCAGCTCGCGGTTCAGGGCTTCAAGCGCGCTCTCCCGCGCTTTCAGCTCGGTGATGTCGCTATAGGTGACGACATAGCCGCCGCAAGGCCGCCGCCGTATCTTTTCAAATATGGTCCGTCCGTCCTTCTGGGCGCGCGTCGCCGTGAAGTAGCCGGCCTCATCGAGCGCGCGCCGCATGTCCTCGAAATATTCCTCGCGGGTCTCATAGGGATAAAGCTTGTGCTTGATGCCGATGTCGAGGATGTCGCCGATGTTTCTTCCGACCGACCATATGGCTGGCGGCAGACCCGACATGACCGCCGCTTTCGCATTGACGGTCTCGATGATGAATTGCTCGTCGAAGACGACAATGCCGTCGGCCATTGACTCGATAACCTCGTCCAGCAATTCCGTGCGCTGGCGGAGTTCGAGCGTGCGGTGCGCGACCTCGGCCTCGAGACGCGCGTTCGCGTGCTGCAGGAGTTCGCGGCTCTCCTCTATTTTCCGGCGCTGCTCGACACGTTCGGTTATGTCGGAGGTCCAGCCTCGCAAGCCGAGATAGACGCCGTCGTCGCTGAAATTGTGGCGCATTGAGGATGCGATGGTTCTGACGGCGCCGTTCGCGTCGCGAATCTCATAGGTGTAGTTGCGGACGTTGCGCCGCTCCCTGAGCGCCGCCTGAAGGTCGGCCCGCTGCCAGGCGGGTCCCGCATAAAACCGCTCGGTGAAGATGTCGCTGATATGGCGTCCGATGAGTTCTGACGCTTCAACGCCCAGAAGCTCGCGTATTTTCGGCGAGAAATAGGTGATCCGGTGTTCGGCGTCGGTCTCCCACGCCCAGTCGGACGCCATCTCCATGAATCCGAACAGCGTCTCCTTCGCCCGCCGCGCCGCGGACAGGTTTTCCTTCTTTTCAGCGCAGACTTCGCGGATCAGCATGTCATGCCGCGACAGCAATTGGGCGCTGACGATGCCGCCGAGAACCATGAACGACCCCATCGAGACGAAAGTGGGATCGCCGCTCAACGCGAGCCGCAAGGCGAACGGGCCAAGACAAAGGATGATTACAAGGCGCGCTATCCGTCGATCGGCTGCGAGCGACATCGCCCCGCCGACGCCGCACATCACCGCCCATGAGATCAGAATGATATGGCCTTGCGGGGTCGACATTTCAAAGAGCGCGATCCCGACGATCGCGCAGACGATGGATTGTCCGACTGCGAGCAGGCTGGTTTTTTCGAGCAGCGCGCGTTTCTCAGCCATCGACATCTTGCCGACGTCGTATGACCGCCACTCGCGGGCCTGGTATGTCGCAAACGCGACGTAGACGAGATAGGCGGCTGCAAAATATTCAAAGAGATTCGGATGAACGGCGAGAATGACGAATCCTGTCGTGATCGCGATCGCGATGTTGACGGGCCCGATCTGCCGCTTGAATTCGAGGACGCGGCGATCGACGACAAGATCGGGCGTCGTCGCCGGGCTCGAAGAGAGCCCCAACGCTTTCGTCAAGAATGGAGCCATGTCGGTATTCACCACCCCTTTGAGCGCGGTGAGATTAGCCGCTGAGCGTTAAACGCCGGTTTACCAAGGACCGCCAGTGTCGGAACGGAAAGGGCGCGCGGCGCATGTCTTTGAACGTTCCGACCGGCAGAAAGCAATTTGCGGGCTTTGACGACTATTACGCGTCCGCAATCGAGCCTTATCTCGCCGAGAGGGAAGGCGAGCGCCGGGCCGCGGTTACGAATTTCCTAATTCTCGGCGGCGCGACAGCGGCGCTCGCTCTGGCGATGGCGGCCTTCGGGCCGTTTGGCCCCGAGAATTTCCGCGCCGCCGCCTTCATCGGCTTCGGCGGCGCAGCCCTGGCGACCTGGATACTCAACCGGGCGCGGGCCGACATCACGCACGGACTTCTCGATCTCATCGCGCGGCGGCTCGGGTTCTCCTATGCGGGAAAATTTCCGCGTCCTGATTATTATTCGAGATTCCGTTCGCTGAAGCTCCTGCCCAATCATAACCGGGAGCAATGGGAGGACGAGGTGAGGGGCGTATATGCGGGCAGCAGCTTCGTCCTCTGCGAGGCGCGCCTCAAATACAAATCGTCAGGCAAGAATTCCTCGACGCGCACCGTGTTTCACGGGCAGCTTTTCATGATCGACTATCCCAAGCGCTTTCTCGGCCGAACCGTCCTTTTGCGAGATATGGGGCCGTTGAACAGGCTTTTCAGGCCGGACAAGAATTTCTCTCGCGTCGGCCTGGCCTCGCCGGAATTTGAAAAGGCGTTTGAAGCGTGGTCGACCGATCAGGTCGAAGCGCGGGATCTTCTCGACCCGATCGTGCTCGAGCGATTTCAGGAGCTCGAACGCCTGTTCGGCGGGAAAAAACTGCGGGCCGCCTTCGACGACGGCAAGATCCTGATCGCGGTGGAAACCGGCGACAGGCTCAATATCGGCACGATGTTCAAGCCGCTGCACGGACCGGGCAGGGTTGAGACGATCCTTCGCGAGATTGACGCCGTATTCGATCTGATTGACGTCCTCCTGAAGCGTCTTGAAGGCCGCATCGACGGGGCGTTTTCAATAGATCATGTCAGATCGGCGGGCTGATCAGCGCACGACGGTCAGTTTCTGCGCCGCCCGCGTCACGCCGGTATAAAGCCAGCGTGCGGCCTGTTCGCGAAAGGCGTAGCTCTCATCGAACAGGACGATCTCGTCCCATTGACTCCCCTGCGCCTTGTGAACGGTCAGCGCATAGCCGTAATCAAATTCGTCTGAATTTCTGCGCGTCGCCCACGGCACGCTTTCGGGCCCGTCGGTGAACATCGCCTTCGGCACGGAAATCGAGACGTTCTTGCCGCCGTCTTCGGGCGCAACGATCATCCGCGCCTTGTCGCCGCGCGGCGCTTTCCGGAGGACGACCGTCCAGATGCCGCCGTTCAACAGCCCTTTCGACTTGTTGTTGCGAAGGCATACAAGCTTCTCCATCGCTTCCGGAAAAGGGTCGGCGTGACCTCTTAACTCGCGGATGCGGTCATTGAAGCGTTTTCGGGTGCGATTGACTCCGACGAGAACCTGATCAGCGGAGAGAATGTCTTCTGAGGAAATTTCGTCCTTGCGGATGATGCGGCAGGAATGGTCGCCGCCGAAATCGTCAGATCCAGTCTGCGGCCGTCCTTCCCGGATCTGCATGGAAAGGCGGATGATCGGATTGTCGCGCGCCTGACGGTGAATTTCCGTCAGCATGAAATCGGGCTCCGCTTCCGTGAAATAGCCGCCGCCCTTGACAGGCGGCAATTGCGCCGGATCGCCGAGGACGAGAACGGGCTTGCCGAACGACAACAGGTCTCGTCCCAGCTCGTCATCAACCATCGAACATTCGTCGATGACGATCAGGTCCGCCTTCGACGCCGGGGCGTCGCGGCGGATGGTGAAGAAAAGCTCGCCTTCCTCCGCCTCGTCGTCGCGCGCCGGGCGATAGATGAGCGAATGAATGGTCGTCGCCCCTTCGCAGCCTTTTTGACGCATCACATGCGCGGCCTTTCCGGTGAAGGCGGCGAATGCGACCTCGCCCGCGCTCTCGGCGAAATGGCGCGCAAGCGTCGTCTTCCCGGCGCCGGCATAGCCGAACAGGCGGAAAACCTGTTGATCGCCGGCCTTCAGCCAGCGGTCGACGGCTTTCAGCGCTTGATCCTGTTCAGGGGTCCATAGCATCGGCCTAGCTAGAGGGGATTGGCCGGCCGGAACAAGTAGGGAACGGCGCAAATCCCGCTTGCGGGCCGCCGCACGGCGGGATATAGGTAACAGATAGGTTACATATGGAGGAAGGCATGGCGGCAGGTCTTATCGGCGTCATCGGCGCCCTGGCGCTTTCCGGCGCGGCGTCCGGAGCGGGCGGGTATCGGGCCGTCGTGAAGGAGGCGGTCGTTCCGGCGAGCGCCGACGCGGCGTGGGCGCTATGGACGACGAATGACGGCTTCCAGAGTTTTTTTCCGTCAAAGACGATGACGACGAACATCGATCTGCGCCCTGGCGGGCCGTTCGAAGTGTTCCTTGCGCCGGACGCGCCTGAGGGATCGCGCGGCTGCGACGACTGCGTCATTCTCGGCTATGAAAAAGGCCGCATGCTGTCGTTCACATGGACAAACCGTCCCGACATGGCGGTTCGTCCGCACAAGACGCATGTCGTTCTGACTTTCACGCCGCTCGGCGAAAGCGAGACAAGGGTGACGCTCGTCCAGAACGGCTGGGGAACCGGTCCCGACTGGGATGTCGCATACCGGTATTTCGATTCAGCATGGGGACATGTGATGGAAAGCTACAAGGCGCGCATCGAGAGCGGGATGTAAGGGAAGGGATGCGCCATTGACAAAGCGCGGCGCCCGCTTTTTCCCAATCCCTACGCCAGCACCGCCCAAACCGGCACGTGGTCTGATGGCTTGACGTCGCCATGACCCGGCCCGCGCTCGGCGCGGTCTACGCCGGCGTCTTTGAGGCGGTCCGCGGCCTGCGGGGAAAGCAGCAGGTGATCGATCCGGATGCCGTGATCCTTTTCCCACGCGCCGCCCTGGTAGTCCCAGAACGTGTAGAGCGTTTTCGTCGGATGGATCTGGCGGATCGCGTCGGTGAATCCGATATTCAGGATCTCGCGAAAAGCGGCCCGGCTTTCGGGCAGGAAGAGCGCATCGTCTTTCCACGCCTCGGGATCGTGCACGTCTTCCGCCTGCGGAATGACGTTGTAATCGCCGGCGATGACCAGCGCCTCTTCGAGCGCGAGAAGCTCCTTCGCATGCCGCTTGAGGCGCTTCAGCCATTTCAGCTTGTAATCGAATTTAGGGCCGGGAGCGGGATTGCCGTTCGGCGCATAGATCCCGGCGACGCGCACCGGCCTAGCGCCGGTCGGCGTCACAAGCGCTTCAATATAGCGCGCATGATCATCCTCGTCGCCGCCGGGAAGGCCCTTTCGCGCCTCCTCGAACGGATGTTTCGACAGCAGGGCGACCCCGTTATAGGTCTTCTGCCCGTGAACATGGACGTTATAGCCGCGATCCTCGAAATCCGCGGCGGGAAACTTCTCGTCGACGCATTTGATTTCCTGAAGCACGGCGACGTCCGGCCGCGCCTTGTCGAACCAGTCGAGGATGCGCGGCAGGCGCGCGTTGATCGAGTTGACGTTGAAGGTCGCGATTTTCATCCCGTCATTCTCGATGGAACGTCGCGAGCTCGTCAAGCGCGGCGCGGGCCGACCGCAACCTGTTCACCGCCGCCGTCGGGTCCGCAAAACCCAGCGCCATGCCGCAATAGAACTGCTCGCTCTCCGGCACGCCGAGGACGCCGGATACCGTTTTCGCGCGCGTCGTCCATGCTTCCTGCATGCAGGTCGCGAGGCCGCGTTCCTCTGCGACGAGCGAGATCGCCAGCATGAACATGCCGAGATGGGCCCATTGCCCCTTGTCAAAGCGACGGTCGAGCGTGAAGAAGAGGCCGACCGGCGCGCCGAAAAACTCGAAATTCTTCTGAAGATGCGCGATGCGCGCCATCTTGTCTTCGCGCGGCACGCCGAGAAGCGCATACATTTCCTCGCCGACATTGAAACGGCGCGTGCGAAAAGGGTCCCAAAGGTTTTCCGGATAGATCTTCAGATCGCTTTCATTGGCGAAAGGATTTTCCGCCAGCGATTTCTTCACCGCCGCGATGACGCGCTCGCGCGCCGCTCCGGTTACGACATGGACCTTCCAGGGCTGAAGATTGCCGCCGGAGGGCGCATGCTTTGCGACCTCGAGAATCTCCCTGATTTCGGTCTCCGGAACGGGTCTGTCAAGGAAAGCGCGGGTCGAGATGCGGGACTTTATGAGG